>CAZZZX010000198.1:0-5984 GCA_964658585.1 uncultured Novosphingobium sp. | reverse complement strand
GGTCTACAAGCCGCCGCTCACCTACTCGGCCTATGGCATCAACGGTGGCTACTGGTACGGCCGGGTCGACGTGAAGCTCTGATTGCAGCTTGCCTTGGTGCGGCGCCGGTCCGAGGATCGGCGTCGCAGTCGTTGTCATGAGAGGACCGAGGATGACCCGAACCCTGATCGCAGCGATGCTCGCACTCGCTGCCGTAGCGCTGCCCTTAGCCGCCCACGCCGAGGGGATCGAGCGTTATCCCGTGCCTGGCCCCAAGCCCGCGCCGATCCTCCAGGGTGTCTATGTCCCCGCGGGCAGCGACATGATCTTCCTCAGCGGGCAGGTCGCCTCGCCGATCGATCCCACCAAGCCGATGTCGCCCGATCTCACCATGGCCGATTTCGGCGACACCAGGACGCAGGTCGTCAGCTGCCTGGGCAAGATCAAGGCCGCGCTCGAGGCGCATGGCTTCAAGATGGCCGACGTCATCAAGCTGACGGTGTTCGTCGTCGGCGACCCCAAACTTGGCGGCAAGCTGGATTTCCCGGGCGTCAACGCGGGCTACGGCCAGTTCTTCGGCACCGCGGACAATCCCAACAAGGTCGCGCGTTCGGCGGTGCAGGTCGCGGCGCTGGCGGGGCCGGCCTTTCTCGTCGAGATCGAGGCGATCGCCGCCAAGGCGCCGGCGGCCAAATAGGCGGCCCACCCTTGACAGCATGGCGGTCGTCCCATAGGCGGGCGCCTCGCTTTTCCGGCATATCCTACAGAGAGCAGCAGGCGCCCCGCCATGAAGATCCGTAACTCGCTCAAGTCGCTCAAGGGGCGCCATCGCGACAACCGCGTCATCCGTCGTCGCGGCCGCACCTACGTCATCAACAAGACCAACCGCCGCTTCAAGGCGCGCCAGGGCTGATCGCCGCCGCCGGCATCGCGCCGGTGTCGCCCACTGCGGTCGTCTTCGATATCGGCAACGTGCTGGTCGATTGGAACCCGCGCGCCTTTTTCGCGCGCCATGTCGCCGATCCCGCCGAACTCGACCGCCTGCTCGGTGAGGTGACGACGCTCGAATGGCACACCCAGCATGACGCGGGTCGTCCCTTCGCGGAGACCTCGGCGGAGCTGATCGCGCGCTTCCCCGCCGATTCCGGCCATATCCGCATGTGGGGCGACCGATTCGTCGAGACGATCGGTCCGCCGCTGCCCGGCATGGCGGCGCTGATCGAGGAACTCGCCGCGCGTCGGGTACCGCTCTACGCGATCACCAATTTCAGCGCCGAGTTCTGGCCCGGCTTCGCGGCCCGCGAGGCGGCGCTGCTCGCGCCATTCCGCGACATACTGGTGTCGGGCGAGGTCAAGCTCATCAAGCCCGATCCCGCGATCTATGCGCTGGCGCTGGCGCGCTTCGGGCTGCCGCCGGGCGCGGCGCTGTTCGTCGACGATCGTGCAGACAATGTCGCGGGTGGCGCGGCGGCCGGGATGATCGGGCACCGCTTCGTCGACGCGCCGACCCTGCGCGCCGATCTCCGGCGATACGGCTTGCTCTGATCGCGTCGCCCGATAGGGTCGTCGTCATGCGTCTTCTCGCTCTCGCCCTGCTCGCCGCGCCGGTCGCGGTACCCGCCGCGGTCCACCCGCTCACGCCTGCGGATACCGCGGCGATCGACAAGGCCGCGGCGGAGATCCTCGCGCGGACCCAGGTGCCGTCGGCGTCGATCGCGATCGTCGAGGACGGGCGGATCGTCTATGCGCACGCCTATGGCGAGCAGGCGGCGGGCGTCCCCGCCACCACCGCGGCGCGCTATCCGATCGCCTCGATCTCCAAGCAGATCACCGCCACCGCGATCCTGATGCTCGCCGACAAGGGCAGGCTGACGCTCGACGAACCGGTCGCGCGATGGGAGCCCGATCTCACCGAGGCACGCACGGTCACGGTGCGCCAGTTGCTCGACCACACCTCCGGCTATCGCGACTTCTGGCCGCAGGACTACAGCTTCGCCGACATGGCGCGGCCGACCACGCCGGACGCGATCCTCGCACGCTGGGCGCGCGCGCCGCTCGATTTCGCGCCGGGCAGCCAGTGGCAATACTCGAACACCGGCTATGTCGTCGCCGGCCGGATCATAGAGAAGGCATCGGGCGAGCCGCTGATGACCTATCTGCGCGCCAACATCCTGACGCCGCTCGGCATGACCGGCGCGGTCGATCTCGACACCGGCATGACCGCTGCGGACGCGCAACCGCACGACCGCTTCGCGCTCGGCCCGGTACGCGTCGCGACGCCGTCGGCGCCGGGCTGGCTGTTCGCGGCAGGCGAGCTGGCGATGAGCGCCAGCGATCTCGCGCGCTGGGACATCGGCATGATCGACCGCAAACTGCTCTCGCCCGCGGGCTATGCGGCGCAAGCGACCGAGACGCGGCTGACCAGCGGCGTCGGCACCGGCTACGGGCTCGGCATCGACATCGCCACCGTGCAGGGCCATCGCCGGCTGTCGCATGGCGGCGAGGCGGTCGGCTTCCTGTCCGAGAACCGCGTCTATCCCGACGACCGCGCCGCGATCGTGGTGCTCGACAACGCCGATTTCGGCGACGCCCAGACCGCGATCGCGGACCGCATCGAGCAGCTGCTGCTGGCGGACGGCACCGGCGTCGCACGCGCACGCGCGGTGTTCGACGATCTGCGCGCCGGGCGCCTCGACCGCACGCGCTTCACCGCCAACGGCAACGCCTATTTCACCCCGACCGCGCGCGCCGACTATCGCGACAGCCTGTCGCGGCTCGGCACGCCGACCGGCTTCGTCGAGAAGGCGCGTGTTCTGCGCGGCGGCTTCACTGCGGAGCGCTACACCGTCACCTATCCCGACCGCACGCTGAGCGTGGTGCTGCGCGCCGAACCGGGGGCGGACGGCCGGATCGAGCAGTTCACCGTCTACCCGGCGGGCTGAGCCGGGGACGGGGCCGGTCCCTAACCCAGCCGTTCCAGGATCTCGTCGGGCACCTCGTAGTTGCTCCACACGGTCTGGACGTCGTCGTCGTCGTCGAGCGCGTCGATCAGCTTCATCAGCTGCGATGCGTCCTCGACATCGGCGAGCGTGACATGCGTCTGCGGCCGCCAGGCGAGCTTGACCCCCTCGGGCTCGCCGAGCACCGCCTCGATCGCCTTGGCGACCTCGTGCAGCCCGTCCGCCGCGGTCCAGATCTCGTGGCCGTCCTCGCTCGACGACACGTCCTCCGCGCCCGCCTCCAGCGCGGCCTCGAACACGCGCTCGGCATCGCCCGCCTTGGCGGGATAGGAGATCAGCCCGAGCCGGTCGAAGCCGTGGCTCACCGATCCCGGCGCGCCGAGATTGCCGCCGTTCTTGGAGACCGCGAGGCGGACGTTGGTGGCGGTGCGGTTGCGGTTGTCGGTCAGCGTCTCGATGATGAGCGCGGTGCCCGCGGGGCCGAAGCCCTCGTAGCGGATCTCCTCGTAGCTCTCCATCTCCGAGCCCGACGCCTTGTCGATCGCGCGCTTGATATTGTCGTTGGGCATCGACTGCGCGCGCGCGGCGAGGATGGCGGAGCGCAGCCGCGCGTTCATGTCGGGATCGGGCAGGCCCTGCTTGGCCGCCACCGTGATCTCGCGGCTGAGCTTGGAGAACAGCGCGGAGCGCTTCTTGTCCTGCGCGCCCTTGCGATACATGATGTTCTTGTATTTGGAATGGCCGGCCATCGCCGTCGTCGTCCTCGTCTGTTCCGGTTGCGTGGGCCGCGCTCTAGGCCCGCGCGCCGCGATTAGGCAAGGCTCAGGCGGCGGACGCGCGCCGCGCCATGATGATCGGCACGATCGCCCCCATCGTCTCGGCGGCGAAGACGCCGAGCGGGTCGGCGCGCGCGCGATCCCAATACGCCTGCACCGCCGCATGGCCGTCGAGCAGCGGTCCGGCATCGAAATGCGTCGCGAACATGTCGCAGAACACCAGCATCGGGATCAGCGCGCAATCGGCGGCGCCGGGCGCATCGCCGATCGCCCAGCGCGTCTCGCCGAGCCCGACGCGCTCGAGCCCGGTCAGCGCGAGCGCGACCTGCTCGCGGCCATAGGCGAGCCGGTCCGGGGCGTCGTACGCCCGGAACATGCGTTGCAGCGCGAAGTGGCGCAGACCGGGGCCGAGCTCGCTGTCGGCGATCGCGATCATGGCACGGGCGCGGGCGCGTTCGCGCGGCGTCGCGGGATGAAGCGGCGGCCCGTCCAGCGTCTCGTCGAGATAATCGACGATCGCGCCCGATTCGCACAGCCGCCAGCCGTCCGCCTCCTCGAGCAGCGGGATGCGTCCCATCGGGCTCGCCGCCTTGAATTCGGGCGACTGGAGCGTGCCGCCGAGCGGCGTCTCGAGCGGCAGGTCGTGGCCCTTGATCCGCGCCGCCAGCGACACGCGCATCGTGAAGGACGAGAAGGGCAGCCCGTAGAGCTTCATCGCACGACCATAGCCCCGATCGCCCGCCGCGCTCAACCGAGCCCCAGCGCCGCCTTGTAGGTCTCGAGCAGCGCTTCGGCCTCGTCGCGGGCGTTCTTCTCCATCTTCCTCAGGCGCACGATCGTCCGCATCGTCTTGGGGTCGTAGCCCGTCGCCTTGGCTTCCAGATAGACGTCCTTGATGTCGTCCTGCATCCCCTTCTTCTCCTCCTCGAGCCGCTCGATACGCTCGATGAAGAGCCGCAGCTGGTCGGCCGCGACGTTGCCGTCACTCATGGGTCATCGCCTCTGATTCGAGATGGAGCGGGCGCGATAGGGGAGTGCGGCGCGCGCCTCAAGCGCCCGGATTGCGGACCATGCTGCGCGCCATCCGCTCGATCTGTTCGGGAGTCGCCTCGGGCTGGTGGCGCGCCTTCCATTCGGCATAGGGCATCCCGTACACCGCCGCGCGCCCGGCATCGCGATCGATCGCGCCGCCCGATTCCTCCGCGGTCCAGTCGCCAAGACAGTTGCGGCAGAAGCCGGCAAGGCCCATGAGGTCGATGTTCTGCGCGTCCGAGCGATGCCGGAGGTGCCGGACGAGGCGGCGATACACCTTCGCCGCGGTTGCGTCGTCGACGTCTTCGAGTTCCACGATTCGCCACTCCACGGTTGATCTGACTTGCCTGCGCCTCGTAAGGCGCTCGCGGTCCCGCATGTAGGAGCGTTCCCGGCAATGTCGATCAGGACCACCATCATGGGTCCCCGCGCGCGCAAGGTGCGTATCCTCGCGACCCTCGGCCCGGCGAGCCGCGATCCGGCGATGATCGAGACGCTGATGCGCGCGGGCGCCGACGCCTTCCGCCTCAACATGAGCCATGGCGACCATGCCGACCATGCCGCCGCGGTCGAGGCGATCCGCGCGCTCGAGAAGACCACCGGGCGGCCGAGCACGATCCTCGCCGATCTGCAGGGCCCCAAGCTGCGCGTCGGCCGCTTCGCCGAGGGGCTGGTGACGCTGAGGACGGGCGATCTTTTCGTCCTGGATCTCGATCCGACGCCGGGCGACGCGACCCGCGTCCAGTTGCCGCACAAGGTGCTGTTCCCGGTGCTGACGCCGGGCCAGCGGCTGCTGCTCGACGACGGCAAGCTCATCCTGCGTGTCGTCGAGCAGGCGAGCGACCGGCTGCTGACGCGGATCGAGGTCGGCGGCCCGTTGAGCAACCACAAGGGATTGAACGTCCCCGACGTGGTGGTGCCGCTCGCCGCGCTGACCGAGAAGGATCGCGTCGATCTCGCCTTCGCGATCGATCAGGGGGTCGACTGGATCGCGCTCTCCTTCGTGCAGCGCCCCGAGGATCTCGCCGAGGCGCGCACGCTGATCGGCGGCAAGGCGGCGCTGCTCGCCAAGCTCGAAAAGCCCGCCGCGATCGAGCGGCTGGAGGAGATCGTCGAGATGGCCGACGCGGTGATGGTCGCGCGCGGCGATCTCGGCGTCGAGCTGCCGCCCGAGAAGGTGCCGCCGATCCAGAAGCGCATCGTGCGCACCGCGCGGATGCTCGGCCGCCCGGTGGT
>CAZZZX010000197.1:0-6002 GCA_964658585.1 uncultured Novosphingobium sp. | reverse complement strand
CCGATCCGTGTCGGCGGGCCTGGACCCTGTCACGCCGATGCATGACGGACGGCGCCCGGCTCTCCACTCCCGGCCGGGCGCCGTTTTCACCGCCGCGATGCCCGACCCGATCTCGCGAGCGCACTGACCCGCCGATGGAAAACCCGATCTTCTACGATCCCAGCGGTCGGCGCAAGCGCTGGTCGGTGCGCGTGATCGCGGCCGTGCTGCTGGCGGTACTGCTCGCCGCGGGGGTGTTCGCGCTCACCATCGTCGACGTGCCGGTGCCCAAACCGCTCAACCTGCCCAACGAACGTGCCCAGCCGCGTCCGCTACCCGCCGAGATCGCGCATGTCGGGCGGCTCATCAAGAGCCGGGTGCGCGGTGTCGCGCTCGCGCTCGGCGCCTGGTCGCCGCACCAGAGCAGCAGCGCCGCCAAGGTGACGCAGACCGTGGTCGGCTTCTACGCACCGTGGGACGATGCCTCCAAGGCGTCGCTGGTCCGCCATGTCGGGCAGATGGACTGGCTGGTCCCGGCGGTGGTCTCGGTCACCGGGCCGCATCACGATTACAGCATCGCGAAGGACCGCGTCCTCGATGCGGTGCTGCGCAACGCCACCGCCAAGCCCAGGGTGCTTCCGATGGTGCAGAACGCCAGCGGCGGCGTGTTCGACGGCGCCGGCGTGGCGGCGCTGCTCCACGACAAGGTCGCGCGGACCGCGCTGCTCGATCGGCTCGAGCCGGTGCTGCAGCATTATGGCGCGGCGGGCGTGACCTTCGATTTCGAGGAGCTGCCGCCGACCGCGCAGCGCGATTATCTGAGCTTCCTCCAGCAGGCGCGCGCGCGGTACGGCCCGCGCGGGCTGATGGTGACGGTCGCGGTGCCGGTCGGCGACGACGACTGGAACCTCAGGGCCTATGGCGCGATCGCGGATCGCGTCTTCGTCATGGATTATGACGAGCATTTTCCGGAAGGACAGCCCGGCCCGATCGCCAGCCAGGCGTGGTTCGTCGATCATCTGCGCGAGGCGATCAACGCGATCGGTCCCGGCAAGGCGATCGCGGCGATCTCGAACTACGCCTATGATTGGCCCAAGGGCGGTACCGGCGAGGTCCAGACCGTCGCCGAGGCGTGGCTGACGGCGCACGACAATGACGCCAGGATCGCCTTCGATCCGGCGAGCGGCAACTCGACCTTCTCCTACACCGGCGACGACAATCTCGCGCACACCGTGTGGCTGACCGATGCGGCCAGCGCCTGGAACCAGCTCCGCGTCGCCGACGCGCTCGGCGTCTCGGGCGTCGCGCTGTGGCGGCTGGGATCCGAGGATCCCGGCACCTGGGACGCGCTGGATGCGTTCGAGAGCCGCAAGGTGCCCGATCTGTCGGTCACCCGCACCCTCGGCAATGTCGATGTCGAGGGCAATGGCGAGCTGCTCCAGATCACCGACACGCCGACCACCGGCACGAGGGCGATCACCGTCGATCGTCACGGCATGATCCGCGGCGAGGTCTATGGCGTACTGCCGACGCCCTATGTGGTGACCCGCGTCGGCTACCAGCCCAAGATGATCGCGCTGACCTTCGACGACGGACCCGACGGCACCTGGACCCCCAAGATCCTCGACATTCTCAGGCGCGAGGGCGTGCCCGCGACCTTCTTCGTCATCGGCGACAATGCGGTCAGCCATCCCGGCCTGCTCAATCGCGAGATCGCGCAGGGATCCGAGATCGGCAACCATACTTATACGCATCCCAACATGGCGCTGGTCAGCGCGCGCGGGACGCGGATCGAGCTCAACGCCACGCAGCGGCTGATCGAAGCCTATACCGGGCGCGGCACGCGGCTGCTTCGGCTGCCCTATTTCGGCGACGCCGAGCCGACCACCGACGACGAACTCGTACCCGCACTGCGCGCGCAGGAGGACGGCTATCTCAACGTCGGCCTGCATGTCGATACCGAGGACTGGCAGACGCCGGGCGTCCAGACCATCGTCAACAACGGCGTCAACGGCGTGCTGGCGGGCAATACCGACAAGTCCGGCAACGTCATCCTGCTCCACGACGGCGGCGGCGACCGGGCGCAGACCGTGGCGGCGCTGCCGATCCTGATCGAGGCGCTCAAGGCCAAGGGCTACACGTTCGTGCCGGTCTCGGCGCTGATCGGGCTGACGCCGCTGCAGGTGATGCCCGAGATCGCGGGCAAGGACCTGATCGCGGTGCGCGCCGATGTCGGCATCTTCCTGTTCCTCGCCGGCCTGCTCGGGCTGCTCAAGTGGATCTTCTTTTTCGCGATCACGCTCGGCATCGCACGCGCGGTGCTGATGGCGATCCTGGCGATGCTCGCCAAGCGCGCCGACGACAAGGAGGCCCCGCCCGCGATCGATCCCGGGCGCTTCGTCTCGGTGCTGATCCCGGCGTTCAACGAGGCGCGCGTGATCGGCGAATCGGTGCGCCGCGTGCTGGTCAGCGAGGATGTGAGAATCGAGGTGATCGTCGTCGACGACGGCTCGACCGACGGCACCAGCAAGATCGTCCGCGAGGCGTTCCCCGACGATCCGCGGGTGCGCGTGCTGACGCTGGAGAATGGCGGCAAGGCACGCGCGCTCAACGAGGCCCTCAAGCTCGCGCAGGGCGACGTCATCGTCGCGCTCGACGCCGACACCCAGTTCGAGAAGACGACGATCGCGCGGCTGTCGCGCTGGTTCGCCGATCCGGGCGTCGGCGCGGTCGCGGGCAATGCCAAGGTCGGCAATCGCGTCAATCTCGTCACCCGGTGGCAGAGCGTCGAATATGTCACCGCGCAGAATCTCGAGCGCCGCGCACTGACCCGGTTCGACGCGATCACGGTGGTGCCCGGCGCGGTCGGCGCGTGGCGGCGTGCCGCGCTCGATGCGGTCGGCGGCTACCCGACCGATACGCTCGCCGAGGATCAGGACCTGACGATCGCGATCCAGCGTGCCGGCTGGGCGGTGGAATACGATGTCGATGCGGTCGCCTGGACCGAGGCGCCCGAAACCTTCCGCGCGCTCGCCAAGCAGCGCTTCCGCTGGGCGTTCGGCACGCTGCAATGCCTGTGGAAGCACAGGCGCGTGTTCCGCGAGCGCAAGCCCGCCGGTCTCGCCTTTGTCGGCCTGCCGCAGGCGTGGCTGTTCCAGATCGTGTTCGCCGCGATCTCGCCGATCATCGATCTCGCGCTCGCGATCAGCATCGTCTCGACGATCGTGCGCGTCCATCAGCACGGCTGGGCGCAGACCCAGAGCGACGTACTCGAAATGGGGATCTACTGGATCGCCTTCACCTCGATCGACCTGATCTGCGGCTGGATCGCCTATCGGCTCGAGCCGCGGCGACAATTCTACCCGGCGCACCTGCTGCTGGCGCAACGCTTCATCTACCGCCAGCTGATGTATTCGGTGGTGATCCGCGCGATCGGCGCGGCGCTGTCCGGGCCGTGGGTGGGCTGGGGCAAGCTGCAGCGGACCGGCCGGGTGGACGCGGCGGCGTAGACACGCTTCCTTCGGATCCCCGCCCGCCGGGCGGCGGCCCCTCAACCCGCAGGCAGCCTGATCCGCACCGACAGGCCCGGCGCATTGTCGCCGAGCTCGATCGTCCCGTCGTGCAGCCGCGCCACCGCCGCGGCGAGCGCGAGCCCGAGCCCCGCCCCGCCCGCGCTGCGCGCCGGATCGAGCCGGCCGAAGCGGCGCAGCGCCTCGGCGCGATCGGCCGCGGGGATGCCGGGCCCGGCATCATCGACCGAAATCTCCAGACCCTCCGCCGGATGCCGCACCGCGAGCCGGATCGCACCGCCAGGCGTCGCGTATTTGAGCGCATTGTCGACCAGATTGGCGATCGCCTGCCCGAGCAGCTCGCGATGCACCACCGCCATGCCCCGCCCTTCGGTGACGAGCGCGAAGCCCTTCTCCTCGGCGAGCGGACCGTACATCTCGGCAAGATCGCCGATCATGCCGCCGAGATCGGTCGCGACGAAGCGATCGCGACCGATGCCCGCCTCGGCGCGGCTGATCTGCAGCGCGGTGGCGAGCATCGTTAGCAAGGCCTCGGCCTCGATCGCGGCGCGATCGAGCGCGATCAGCGCGCTCTCGTCGCCGGTCTCGCGCGTCGCGCGCTCGATCGTCGCGCGCAGCCTCGTCAGCGGCGAGCGCAGATCGTGCGCGAGGCTGTCGGTGACGACGCGCAGCTCGGAGACCAGCGTCTCGATCCGCGCGAGCATCCCGTTGATCGCGCGGGCGAGCGCGGCAAAGGCATCGCCGTCACCCTCCGCCTCGATCGGCACGCGCCGGCTGAGATCGCCCGATGCGACCGCACGCGCGGTCTCGGCGATGCGCTCGACCCGCGTCGTCACCACCCGCGTCGCGACCATCGCGCCGAGCAGCGCGAGCGGGATCGCCAGCAGCAGCGACGCCACCATCGCCTCGCCGAGCAGCCGGCGCGTGCGCAGATCGCCCTCGATGACATGGCCGACGAGCAGATGGTTGCCGTCGGGCAACCGCGTCGCGAGGATGCCCATCCGCTCGGGACGGTCGCGCTCCATGCGATACAGCGACACCACCCGCCAGCCCGCATCGAACGGCACCGGCGGCGGCCAGTCGGCGATGTTGCCGGCGAGCTGATTGCCGTCGGCACCGTCGAGCAGCACCGCCGCGTCGCGCGCGCGGGGCGCCGCGATGCGGGTGCGGATCAGCGCCTGCAGCCCCGGCTCGCCACGCTCGCGATACTCGGCGAGCAGATCGTCGCGCAGCGAGGTGACCAGCGTGCGCGAGGTGCGCTCGAGATCGCTTGCGATCACGTAGCGCGCGAAGGCGAGCAGCGCGGTGCCCGAGACGAGCTGGAGCGCGAACACCAGCAGGAAGAAGCGTGCGCTCGACGAGCGCAGCAGCGCGGCCAGCCGCACCGCGGATCGCGCGCCTGCCGTCACGCCTCCGCGGCGAGGCGATAGCCCGCGCCACGCACGGTGTGGATCAGCGGCATCGACTCGCCATCGTCGATCTTGCGACGCAGGCGGCTGACATGCACGTCGATGACGTTGGTGCCGGGATCGAAATGATAATCCCACACGCCCTCGAGCAGCATCGTGCGCGTCACCACCTGCTCCTTGTGACGGAGCAGATATTCGAGCAGCCGGAACTCGCGCGGCTGGAGATCGACCGGGCGCCCGCCGCGCCGTACCTTGCGCGACAGCAGATCCATCTCGAGATCGCCGCAGGCGAGCCGCGTGGTCGGCGGATTGGCATGGCCGGTGGTGCCGCGCCGCAGGATCAGCCGCAGCCGGGCGAGCAGCTCGGCGAAGGCGAAGGGCTTGGCGAGATAATCGTCGGCGCCGGCGGTCAGGCCACCGACACGATCGTCGACCGCGCCGAGCGCCGACAGGATCAGCACCGGCGTCTGGATGCCGCCGGCGCGCAGCGCGCCGAGCACCGCCATCCCGTCCATGCCCGGCAACATGCGGTCGAGGATGATCGCATCGTAACCGCCGTCGGTGGCATGGAACAGGCCGTCGCGGCCCGATGCGGCATGATCCACCGTCATGCCCTCCTCGGTCAGTCCCTTGATGACATAGGCGGCGGTCTGGCTATCGTCCTCGACGAGCAGGATCTTCTGGGTCATTGGCCACCAGCCTGAGATCGGCGGGGTCGGCGGCCGGCTCGGCACGATCGAGCGCCACGTCCCAAAGCGCGTCCCCCCGCTGGATCTGAAGCGAGACCGGCACCCGGCCCGAATGCCGCTCGACCGCCGCACGCAGCGCCGCGAGATCGCGCACCTGCCGGCCGTCCACCGCATGGATCCGGTCGCCGACGCGCACCCCCAGTCGCTCCGCCTCGCTGTGCGTCCGCAGGCTGGTGACGACAGGCGTGCGATCCGCGGTCGTGTCGTCCAGCGTCACCCCGGGGAGCGGCGGCGAGACCATCGTTGTCGTCGCGGCGAACATCGAGAAGGCGCCATGCCCGGCCGCCGCCAGCTCGCCGCCTGAACCCGGAGCCCGACCATGAACAACCTGTCGA
>CAZZZX010000196.1:0-6006 GCA_964658585.1 uncultured Novosphingobium sp. | reverse complement strand
CGATCGACACGTCGCGGTCGAGCGCGTCGCGCACCGCCGCGCGCAGCCGCGGCGCACGCGCGAGGCCGAGATAGTCGTTCGACGCGAAGTCGATGCCGGTGCGTGGCGTCAGGGTGCGCAGCCGCCCGCGTGCCGCGAGCGTGTCGAGATCGGCGAGGTGCGGGACGAAGGGCGACATGCGCGCTCGCCTAGCGACTTCCGGCGCCAGGCGCGATACCCTGCACGCCATGACCCGACCGAGCTGGACCCCCGACCCCGCGAGCGGCATCGCGATCCGCACCGTGCGCGCGGGCGGCCTCGATTTCGAGATCGCGGAGGCCGGGGCGGGGGATCATCTCGCGCTGTGCCTGCACGGTTTCCCCGAGCTGGCCTGGTCGTGGCGCGCGCAGATCCCGGTGCTGGTCGATCTCGGCTATCGCGTCTGGGCGCCCAATCTGCGTGGCTATGGCGCGAGCGCGCGACCGACCGCGCTCGCCGATTATCGCATCGACGTGCTGACCGACGACATCGCCGCGCTGATCGATGCGAGCGGCGCGGGGCGCGTCACGCTGATCGCGCACGATTGGGGCGGCGCGCTCGCCTGGCAGGCGGCGATCCGCCGGGTGCGCCCGATCGAGCGGCTGGTGATGATGAACATGCCGCATCCCGCGGGCTTCGCGCGTGCGCTGCGCCGCTGGCCGCAGCGGCGGCGAAGCTGGTACATCGCCTTCTTCCAGCTTCCCTGGCTCCCCGAGCGGGTGCTGGCGCGCCACGACGCGGCATGGATCAGGCGCGCGTTCCGCGGCATGGCGGTGGATCGCAGCCGCTTCCCGGACGGCGTGCTCGACGTCTATGCGCGCGCCGCGCTCCGGCCCGGCGCGCTGACCGCGATGCTCAACTGGTATCGTGCGATGCGGCTGGGCGGCGGGGTGAGCGGGCCGGTCGAGGTGCCGACGCTGCTGATCTGGGGCGAGGCGGACACCGCACTCGGGCTCGAGACGCTCGACGGGATCGAGCGCCACGTCCCCGATCTCACGATCAGGCGCCTGCCCGGGGTGTCGCACTGGGTGCAGCAGGAGGCGCCCGAGGCGGTCAATGCGATCTTGCGGGACTGGCTGCCGCGGGTTTGAGAACGACCATCGGCTGCGATCCGGGGTCATCGCGGACACCGCCGACTCCGTTAGCTCCGAGCAGGGATCGAACCCGGCGATAGCCCGTATCGAAGGGCTGCAGGGTTGCCTCGATACGCGTCTTCGACTTCGTTCGACCGCTGCTCGCCACGCATGGCGCGGGGCTGGCCGAGGCTTGATCCGGACGCAGGCGAAGGTCACCCCTTCGCGATCAGCCCTTCGATCTCGTCGCGCAGCGCCTCGGGCTTGGCGGTGGGCGCATGGCGCGAGACGACGCGGCCCGCGCGATCGACGAGGAACTTGGTGAAGTTCCACTTGATCCGTTTCGAGCCGAGCAGGCCGGGCTTCGCGCCGGCGAGATATTTGTAGAGCGGGTCCGCATCGGCGCCGTTGACGTCGATCTTGGCGAACATCGGGAATGTGACGTCGTAGGTCAGCGAGCAGAAATTCGCGATCTCGGCGGCATCGCCCGGTTCCTGCGCGCCGAACTGGTTGCACGGGAAACCGAGAATCTCGAACCCGCGCCCCGCATAGTCGCGATGCAGCGCCTCGAGCCCGCGATATTGCGGGGTGAAGCCGCACTTGCTCGCGGTGTTGACGATCAGCAGCGCGGTGCCGGCATAGTCCGACAGGGGCTTGGCGGTGCCGTCCGGCAGGCGCGGCGCGAAATCGTAGACGCTGGTCATGGCCGCACCGTATCGCCTTTTTTAGTGCATGGTAACCGTCCGCGGGTTAGCGGCGGGCGAAAGGTGCGGCGTCCGCCGCGCGGGAGGTCCGATGCCCGATCACGACGCCAAGCGACCCTTTGCCGTGCTCGTCACCGGCGGCGCCGGCTATATCGGCAGCCATGCGGTGCTCGCGCTCGCCGATGCGCACTGGCCGGTGGTGGTGCTCGACAATCTGGTGACCGGGTTCCGCTGGGCGGTCGATCCGCGCGCGACCTTCGTCGAGGGCAATGTCGGCGACGCCGCGATCGTGGCGAAGACGCTTCGCGAGCACGGCATCGGCGCGATCATGCATTTCGCGGGATCGGTGGTGGTACCCGAGTCGGTCGCCGATCCGCTCAAATATTACGGCAACAACACCGCAGCGACGCGCACGCTGATCGAGCAGGCGGTGGCGACGGGCGTCCGCCACTTCATCTTCTCCTCGACCGCGGCGACCTACGGCATCCCCGACGAGAGCCCGGTCCGCGAGGAGACGCCGCAACGGCCGATCAACCCGTACGGCATGTCCAAGCTGATGACCGAATTCATGCTGCGCGACACCGCGGCGGCGCACCCGCTCAACTTCTGCGCGCTGCGCTACTTCAACGTCGCCGGCGCCGATCCCGACGGCCGCACCGGGCAATCGACCGCGGGCGCGACGCACCTCATCAAGGTGGCGGGCGAGGCGGCGACCGGCAAGCGATCGCACGTCTCGGTGTTCGGCACCGATTTCGACACGCCCGACGGCACCGGGGTGCGCGACTATATCCATGTCAGCGATCTCGCCGCCGCGCATCTGCTCGCGCTCGATGCGCTGATCGCCGAGCCGGCGCGCAGCCACTTCCTCAACTGCGGCTATGGTCGCGGCTTCTCGGTGCTCGAGGTGCTCGATGCGGTCGAGCGCGTCTCGGGGACCGCGTTCGAGCGGCGGCTGGAGCCGCGCCGGCCGGGCGATCCCGATGCGCTGATCTCGGCCAACGAGGCGATCGTGCGGACCTTCGGCTGGCAGCCGCGTCACGACGATCTCGATACGATCGTCGCGCACGCGCTCGCCTGGGAACGTCACCTCGCCCGCCGCAACGCGGGCTGAGCGCGCGCCATGGCGATCCTCCTCACCGGCGTCGCGGGCTTCATCGGCAGCCATGTGGCGCGCCGCCTGATCGCGCGCGGCGAGGCGGTGGTCGGGATCGACAATCTCAACGACTACAACCCGGTCGCGCTCAAGCAGGACCGGCTCGCCGCGGTCGCCGCGCAAACGGGCGGCAGCTTCGACTTCCACCGCATCGACTTCGCCGACATGGCCGCATTGGACGCCACCGTCGCGGGGCTGGCGATCGACCGCATCGTCCATCTCGGCGCGCAGGCGGGCGTGCGCTATTCGATCACCAATCCGCACGCCTATGCGCAGTCCAATCTGGTCGGGCACCTCAACATGCTCGAGCTCGCGCGGGCACGCGGCGTCGCGCATCTCGTCTACGCCTCGTCCTCGTCGGTCTACGGCACCAGCCCCGACCTGCCGTTCCGCGTCGAGGCGCGGGTCGATCATCCGATCTCGCTCTATGCCGCGACCAAGAAGGCGGACGAGCTGATGAGCGAGGCCTATGCGCATCTCTACCGGCTGCCGCAGACCGGCCTGCGCTTCTTCACGGTCTACGGCCCGTGGGGGCGGCCCGACATGGCGGTGTGGGGCTTCACCGCCAAGATCCTCGCGGGCGAGCCGATCGAGGTGTTCAACCACGGCGCGATGCGGCGCGACTTCACCTATATCGACGATATCGTGACCGGCATCCTCGCCGCGCTCGACGCGCCGCCGCCCGACGACGGCGCGCAGAAGGCAGGCGGCAGCGTTTCGCCGCACCGGCTCTACAATATCGGCAACAACCGCGCCGAGGAGCTCGAGACGCTGATCGCGCTGATCGAACGGGCGTGCGGTGTGGAGGCGAGGCGCATCGACAAGGGGATGCAGCCGGGTGACGTGCCCGCCACCTATGCCGATCTCTCCGCGATCGAGCGCGATCTCGGTTTCCGCCCGACGACGCCGCTCGCCGCCGGCATCCCGGTCTGGGTCGACTGGTATCGCGGCTATACGGGAGCATGAGCGCGGCCATGGACGATTTCGGACCGACCTCGCACGGCTTCCTGTCGCAGCGGCTACGGCTCAACTATTACGATTGGGGCAATCCCGGTGCGCCGTTGCTGGTGCTGGTCCATGGCGGCATGGATCATGCCCGCAGCTGGGACTGGGTGGCGCGCGCGCTGCGCGACCGCTGGCACGTCGTGGCGCCCGATCTGCGCGGCCATGGCGACAGCGCCTGGTCGCCCGACGGCGCCTATTCCGCGCCGTTCTTCGTGTCCGACCTGGCGCAGCTGGTGCATCAGCTCGCCGACGGCCCGTGCCGCATCGTCGGCCATTCGCTCGGCGGCGCGATCAGCCTGCGCTATGCCGGGCTGTTCCCCGAGACCGTGCACAAGCTCGCCGCGATCGAGGGGCTGGGGCTGCCGCTCGACGGCCATGACGGTGACAGCGAGGCGATGGTGGACCGGTGGCGCGGCTTCATCGCGGATCGCCGGGCACTCAGCGCGCGCGTGCCGCGCCGCTATGCGTCGATCGAAGAGGCGCTCGAGCGGATGCGCGGCGTCAACGGCTTCCTGTCGGTCGAGCAGGCGCGCCATCTCACGGTCCACGGCGTCATCCGCAACGAGGACGGCAGCTATAGCTGGAAATTCGACAATTATGTCCGCGTCGGATCGCCGGTCGATCTCGCAGCCGAGCAGCTGCGCGCGCTGTGGGCGCGGATCGCGTGCCCGGTCTGGCTGGTGCATGGCGCGGACAGCTGGGCCAAGCACCCCGACGAGGACGGCCGTGCCGCCTGCTTCCAGGATGCCCGCGTGACCAGCTACGAGCGCGCCGGCCACTGGGTCCATCACGATCGCGTCGACGCCTTCGTCACGGACCTCGGAACCTTCCTGGACGGCTGACGGCGTCTCAGGCGGCGATGTCGTAGGGCTGGATCTCCCCCGACAGATACAGGCTGCGCGCCTTGGCGCGGCTCAGCTTGCCCGACGAGGTGCGCGGCAGGGTGCGCGGCGGCACCAGCTCGATCACGCAGTTAATGCCGGTGATCGCGCGCACCTTCTCGCGGATCAGGTCGCGCAGCCGGGCGCGCTCGGCGATGTCCGAGGTGCGGCACTGGACCAGCACCGCGGGCGTCTCCTCGCCGCCGGGTGTGGTGATCGCGAAGGCGGCGATGTCGCCCGCCTTGAAGCCGGGCAACTGCTCGACCGCCCACTCGATGTCCTGCGGCCAGTGGTTGCGGCCGTTGATGATGATCATGTCCTTGGCGCGGCCGACGATGTAGATATAGCCATCGCTCAGATAGCCCATGTCGCCGGTATCGAGCCAGCCGTCGACCATGCAGGCCGCGGTCGCCTCGGGATCGCGGAAATAGCCCTGCATCACCGAACTGCCCGCGCACCACACCTTGCCGATCGCCTTTTCGGGCAGCGGCGTGCCGTCCTCCTCGCGGACCTGGATGGTCATGCCGCGTACCGGTTTGCCGCAATTGACGATCGCGCGGTAGCGCTGCGGGCGATGCGCGTTGGCGTCGCCGCCCGAAAGCTGGGTCTCCTCGACGAGTTCGACGATGATGCCCTCGCCCGGCGGCATGATCGACACCGCGAGAGTCGCCTCGGCGAGCCCGTAGCTCGGTGTAAAGGCGCTCGCCTCGAACCCGGCGGGAGCGAAGGCGTCGACGAACGCCTGCATCACGTCGGGGCGGATCATGTCCGCACCGTTGCCCGCCAGCCGCCAGCGCGACAGGTCGAAGCGCCCCGCGACGTCCGACTGCGAGCCGATCCGGCGCGCGCAGATATCGTAGCCGAAGGTCGGCGAATAGGAGAGCGTGCTGTCCGCGTTGCGGCTGATGAGATCGAGCCAGGCGAGCGGGCGGCGCGCGAAATCCTCGGTCTTGAGATAATCGACCGAGACCTGGTTGGCGATCGGCGAGAGGAAGCAGCCGACCAGACCCATGTCGTGATACCAGGGCAGCCACGACACGCAGCGATCGCCGTTGCGGAGCGACATGCCGTGGCCATGCGCGGCGAGATTGTCGAGCAGCGCGCGGTGCGTGATCGCGACGCCGTGCGGGAACCGCGTCGAGCCGCTCGAATATTGCAGATAGGCGACGTCG
>CAZZZX010000195.1:2446-6007 GCA_964658585.1 uncultured Novosphingobium sp. | reverse complement strand
AGCGGGCAGGTCTGCTCGAACGGTACGCGCGTGTTCGTCCAGCGGCCGATCCTCGCGCGCTTCGTGGACGCGCTGGCCGAGCGTACGCGCAGGCTGAGGATCGGCGATCCGCTCGATCCCGCCACGCAGATCGGGTCGCTCGTGTCCGCGGCGCAGATGGATCTGGTGCTCGGCCATGTCGCCCGTGCGCGGGCGGAGGGCGTGCGGCTGGTGACGGGCGGGCGGCGGCTGACCGAGGGCGTGCTCGGCAAGGGTTTCTTCGTCGAGCCGACGATTTTCGTGAGCGAAGACGATACCGCCGCGATCGTGCGGGACGAGGTGTTCGGCCCGGTGATGACGGTGCTGGGCTTCGACGAGGAGGCCGAGGTGATCGCGCGCGCCAACGACACCGAGTTCGGGCTCGCCGCGGGCGTGTTCACGCAAGACCTGACCCGCGCGCACCGCGTCATCGCCGGGCTCGACGCCGGCACCTGCTGGATCAACCAGTATAACGTCACCCCCGTCGAGATGCCGTTCGGCGGGGTCAAGGCGTCGGGCATCGGGCGCGAGAACGGCCTCGCCGCGATCGAGCACTATACCCGCATCAAGAGCGTCTACGTCGCCATGGCGCCGATCGATTGTCCGTACTGATGGAGACGTTCGATTACGTCATCGTCGGCGCGGGCTCGGCGGGCTGCGTGCTCGCCGATCGCCTGACCGCCGATGGCACGACGACCGTGCTGGTGCTCGAATATGGCGGATCCGATCGCTCGGTGGTGATCCAGATGCCGAGCGCGCTGTCGATCCCGATGAACCGCGACCGCTACAACTGGCGCTACGAGAGCGAGCCCGAGCCGCATCTCGGCGGCCGGCGGATGCACTGCCCGCGCGGCAAGGTGATCGGCGGCTCGTCCTCGATCAACGGCATGGTCTATGTGCGGGGCAATCCGCTGGATTTCGAACGCTGGCGCGACGAGGGCGCGGCCGGCTGGGGCTATGCAGACGTGCTGCCCTATTTCCGCCGCGCCGAGACGCGCGAGGAGGGGGGCGACAGCTATCGCGGCGGTGAGGGCAGGCTGCACACCCGATACGGTCCGCTGCGCAACCCGCTCCATGCGGCGTTCCTCCAGGCGGCGGAGCAGGCGGGCTATCCGCTCACCGACGATATCAACGGCGGTCAGCAGGAAGGCTTCGGCCGGATGGACATGACCGTCCACAAGGGCCGGCGCTGGAGCGCCGCCAACGCCTATCTCAAGCCCGCGATGGCACGGAAGAACCTCAGCGTGGTCACGCACGCGCTCGCCAGCCGCATCCTGTTCGAGGGGCGCCGCGCGGTCGGCGTCGCCTATCGGCGCGGTGGCAGCGAGCATCGGGCGACGGCACGGCGCGAGGTGATCCTGTCGGGCGGCCCGATCAATTCGCCGCAACTGCTCAAGCTGTCGGGCATCGGCCCGGCGGCCGAACTGAGGGCGCTGGGGCTCCCCGTCGTCCACGATCTGCCCGGCGTCGGCGAGAATCTTCAGGACCATCTCGAATTCTACTTCCAGCAGGAATGCCTCCAGCCGGTCACGCTGTTCTCGGTGATGAACCCGCTCGCCAAGGCGGCGATCGGCGCGCGCTGGCTGCTCCGCAAGGACGGCCTCGGCGCGACCAACCATTTCGAGAGCTGCGGCTTCATCCGCAGCCGTCCCGGCATCCGCTATCCCGACATCCAGTTCCATTTCCTGCCGCTCGCGGTGGCGTATGACGGCAGCTCGATGGCGGAAGGGCATGGCTTCCAGGCGCATGTCGGGCCGATGCGGTCCAAGAGCCGCGGTCATGTCCGGCTGCGCAGCATCGATCCGGCGGACAAGCCGGTCATCCGCTTCAACTATATGAGCCATCCCGACGACTGGACCGAGATGCGCGCCTGCGTCCGGCTGACCCGCGAGATCTTCGGGCAGGCGGCGCTGGCGCCGTTCGCGGGGCGCGAGCTGCAGCCCGGCGCGGACGTCGTCACCGACGAGGCGATCGACGCCTTCGTGCGCGATCATGTCGAGAGCGCCTATCATCCGTCCTGCACCTGCCGGATCGGCCGCGCCGACGATCCGATGGCGGTGGTCGACGCCGAGCTGCGCGTGCGCGGCGTGGACGCTCTGCGCGTCGTCGATTCATCGGTGATGCCGTCGGTGACGACGGGCAATCTCAACGCGCCGACGATCATGATCGGCGAGAAGGCCGCGGATCACATTCTCGGCCGCGGGATGCTGGCGGCGTCCAACGCCGGCTATCATCTGGCCGAGGGTTGGGAGACCGCGCAGCGATAGCCGCAGGCCGCCCGCGGCAATGGTGTCCATGATGAGAAAGAGCGGTGATCGAGTCGCGCCTGACGTTCCATCATGTACCCGTTATGTTCCGTCAAGTCAAGCGCGTCGGGCGGACCCGCTCAGGCCAGGGCCGGGTCCGAACGGCTCGGCCGACCGGTCTCGACATGGCCGGCGAAGCGGCGGCTCCAGTCCGATCCGGGCCGCTCGACCACGAAATCGTACCAATGGTCGCTCGCCGCGATCGGGTAGCGCAACGTCCGGCTCGCGCCGGGTGCCAGCGTCACCGTCCGCCGGGTATCGCCATAGGCGATCGCCCGGCACGCGAGCGTGCACGCCGTCGGGCCGCGATTGGCCAGCCGGACCAGGATGGTGTCGCCCCCCGGTGCATAATCGATCGACACCAGAGGCGCGGCGTCCTGGGCACCGTTCCCGATGAAGCTGCGGAGAAAGCCGTTCGGTCCATGCACCGCGACGGCGTAGGGCGCGTCGTGGCGGAGCCCCGGCAGGCCGCCGGTCAGCGAGGTGCCGGCGCCAAGGCTGAACGTCCACGGTCCGACGCCCTGATCGGGCGCATAGGCGGTGAAGACGGCGCCGGCATCGCCCTCGTTGACGAAGGCGAGCGTCAGGCCGGCGCCGGCCGGCACCGGTGCCTCGTGGACATGCAGGCGATAGGGCAGCGCGCGCGCCGGCCGCTGTCCGGGCTCCTGGACGGGCAGCGCCCCCTTCGCGGGCACGACGGGGGGCGGCAGCTTCGCCTCCGCCATCGCGCGCGTCATCGCGTCCGCGGTCTCGGGCAGCGCGCCGAGCGCCGAACCGTCGGGATCCGCGAAATCGAACATGGTGGTCAGATCGCCCGTCACCATGCGGCGCCACGGGCTGATATTGGGCTCCATCACGCCGAAGCGGCGCTCGAGAAAGCGGATGACGGACGTGTGGTCGAAGATCTGCGAATTGACCCAGCCGCCGCGCGACCAGGGCGAGACGACGATCAGCGGTACGCGCACGCCGAGGCCGACGGGCTGGCCCTGATAGTCCTCGCCGTGCGGCGCGACCGTGCTCTGTCCCTGCGCGGCGGTGAGCGCCGGGACCGGCCCCGGCATATGATCGAAGAAACCGTCATTCTCGTCATAATTGAGGATCAGCGCGGTCTTCGCCCAGACCGCAGGATTGGCGACGAGCGCCTCGATCAGCCGCGCGGTCAGCGACTCGCCGAGCGCCGGCGGCGCCTCGGGGTGTTCCGAATATCGGGTCGGCGCGACGATCCACGACACCTGCG
>CAZZZX010000195.1:0-2436 GCA_964658585.1 uncultured Novosphingobium sp. | reverse complement strand
AGGTGCTCGCCGTCCGACGGCGTGGCGCTGGGGTGCTCCGACAGCGGGTAGGAGGCCACCATCCACGACACCTGCGGCAGGCGATCGCCCGCGACGTCCGCCGCGAACGCCGCGACGAGAGGGGCCGCCTGGCTCTGCGCGGCGTTGGCCTCGGTCGATCCGGCAACGATCGCGCGACCGCGCCGGTAGAGGATGTCGCTCGGCGGCAGGCCGCGGAAACGCTTGAAGAAGGCGAGCGAGTTGTCGCCGAAATTGTCGTATTCCTGATAGAGCTTCCACGACACGCCGGACGCCTGCAGGCGCTCCGCATAGGTCGTCCAGCCGGCGCCCTCGAAATCGGCCTTGTCGCGCGCGGCGTCCGCGGTCCAGTTGGCGTCGTCGGCGTTCGAGACCGCCTGCTTGCCGGCGTCGCCGACCGAGAGCCCGCTGGTGCCGCTGAACAGGAACATCCGGTTGGGATTGGTCGGGCCGTGCAGCGAGGCGTGATAGCCGTCCGCGATGGTGAAGGCGTCGGCGAGCGCGTGGTAGTAAGGGATGTCCTCGCGCCGGAAATGTCCCATCGTCGACGGCGTCTTGTGCTTCACCCATACGTCGTAGCGCGCCCATTCGGCGGCATCGCCCTTCCAGCTGTGATCGAGGCTCTGGATGAGCTGGCCGCTGGTCGTCGCGCTGTCCATGTGGAAGGGCAGGATCTCGCCGGTGCCGTCGGCACCGGGCTGGTGGAAGACGCTCCTGCCGCCCGACAGCATCACCGGGCGCGGATCGCCATAGCCGCGCACGCCGCGCGCGGTCCCGAAATAATGATCGAACGATCGGTTCTCCTGCATCAGGATGACGACATGCTCGACATCGCGGATCGATCCGGTGCGGCGATTGGCGGGCAGCGTCAGCGCCCGGGCGATGCCGGCGGGAAGGCAGCCCGCCGCCATCGTCGCCGCCATCGCCTTCAACAGGTCACGACGCTCGGGCATAGACTGTCCTCTCGCCGCATCGCGGCCTGGGCGGGATGGCCACGAGATAGCCGGCTTTGGCGCCCACGCCCACCGGCCCCGCCCCGATCGGTCAAATTAATGCAGGATATCGACGATAGCGTGTCATCTGCGGGTGACGCGGAGGTGTCCACCGAACGCTACCGCAAGCGGCTGCCCGCGCTCGCCCAGAGATCGTCTGCGGACAACTGGAGCGCGGCGTGGACGTGGCTCGCGAACGATCGCCAGGTCTCGATCCGGAACGCCGCCGCGTCTGTCCGCCACAGCACGATCTCGACATCCTCGTAGAGCGTCCGCGTCGTCTTGTCGACGGGAAAGGCGGCAAGCGTCAGATCGAGCGCGCAGCCGCCCTGGATGAGGGCGGCGGCCTGCTCGCCCGCGACCGTCAGCGCGACATTCCGGTGCCCGATGTCGGTGAGCGCGTGCACACCCGTCACGGCCGGCGGCGGCGCGCCGTCGGGCAGGATCAGCAGCCATTCGTCGGGCCCGAGGCCGAGCGCGTGACCTTCCGCGAACGGAGCGCTTGCGAGGATCGGCGGCAGGCCTGCGGGCGTGCGCGTGCGCAGGCTGTAGCGGGCCGCCGGCGGCGCCCAGGCGATGGTCACGGGATCAACCATCGAGCCGCACCCCGTCGCGATCGTAGAACAGCGTGTCGGTGACGGTGACGCGATGCGTCGCGCCGGGCATCGGCACGAACAGCGTCTCGCCGATCCGCGCGCGCCCGCCCGCCACCACCGCGAGCGCGATCGATCGGCCGAGCGTGGCGCTGTGATACGCCGACGTGACATGCCCGATCATCGGCACCGGCACCGGCGTGGCGGGATCGGCGACGATCTGCGCGCCTTCCTCGAGTACCAGCGCGGTATCCTCGGTGAGCAGCCCGACCAGTTGCTTGCGGTCGGTCCGCAGCATGTCGGGCCGGGCGAGCGAGCGCTTGCCCACGAAATCAGGTTTCTTCCTGCCGACCGCCCAGCCGATCCCGGCATCGTCGGGGGTCAGCGTGCCGTCGGTATCCTGGCCGACGATGATATAGCCCTTCTCGGCGCGCAGCACGTGCATCGTCTCGGTGCCGTAGGCGGTGATGCCGTGCCGCTGTCCTTCCGCCCACAGCGTCTCCCACACCGCGAGGCCGTGACCGGCGGGCACGTTGACCTCGAAGCCGAGTTCGCCCGTGAAGCTGACGCGGAACAGCCGCATCGGCACGCCGCAGATCGTGCCTGCCGCGAACGCCATGTGCGGCATCGCCTCGGGCGACAGGTCGACGCCCTCGACGAACGGCGCGATCACGTCGCGCGCGCGCGGGCCCTGCAGCGCGATCACCGCATATTGCTCGGTGGTGGAGGTCAGCCACACGTCGAGATCGGGCCATTCGGTCTGGAGATAATCCTCCATCATGCCCAGCACGCGCGCCGCGCCACCCGTGGTGGTGGTGACGTGGAAGCGATCC
>CAZZZX010000194.1:334-6008 GCA_964658585.1 uncultured Novosphingobium sp. | reverse complement strand
CTGCCCGTCGACCCGGCGAGCGCGACGATCGCATCGACGCTGACCGGGCTGCTGCTGATGCCGGCCGCGGCGATGGCCTGTTTCCGGACGCGGAGCGCGACGCGTGCCTGGGCAGGGACCGTGGTCGCGGCGGCACTCTGCCTGGGCATCGCGCTCGCCGCGGGCTGGCGAGCGTGAGACCGGGTTTCCGCCAGGCGATGACCTGGCTGCACAACTGGACCGGGCTGGTGATCGGCTGGCTGGTGCTGGTGATCGCCGCGGCGGGCACGCTCGCGGTGTTCCGGCAGGAACTCGACGCCTGGTGCCATCCCGAGCTGGCGCGCGGCGCGATCGATCAGGCGGCGGCAGGCGCGGCGGCGGTGCGCTGGCTCGGCACCCATGCGGCGGGCGCACCGGGCTGGTATCTCGATCTCGCCGACGCGCGTTCGCCGGGCACGCTGGCGTTCTGGAGCGCGCCGGGCGGCTTCGTCTCGCGGATGCTGTCGCCGCTGACCGGCACGCCCGACGGCATCCGCGCGAGCCTGGGCGGCGAGTTCTTCTATCGCCTCCATTTCGAGCTCCAGCTGCCCTATCCATGGGGGCGACTGATCGCGGCGGTGGCGGCCGAGATGCTGCTCACCGTGCTGGTCACGGGCATCGTCGCGCATCGTCGCATCTTCAAGGACTTCTTCACGCTGCGCACCGGCAAGGGCCAGCGCAGCTGGCTCGACGGGCATGTCGTGCTGGGCGTGCTGGCGCTGCCCTTCCATCTGATGATCACGGTCACCGGCATCGTCACGCTGGCCGCGCTGCTGCTGCCGTGGGGCGGTCTCGCCGCGCACCGCGGCGACGCTGCGGCGATGGCGCGCGATCTCTTCCCTGCGATCGTGCGCCCGGCGAGCGGGCGGGCGGCGCCGCTCGCCCCGCTCGCGCCGATGCTGCGCGCGGCGGCGGCGCGGTTCGGCGGGGCGGGGATCGCCAACGTGTCGATCGTCAATCCGGGCGATGCGGCGCAGCTGGTCAGCGTGTCCGCGGGCGAGGGGCGCGTGATCGCCGTCCAGCGGCACGAGATCACGTTCGACGGCACCACCGGCCGGATGCTCGCCGAGCATGTCGAGCGCAGGCCCGCGATGCGCGTCTACGACACGCTCTACGGCCTCCATCTCGGCCATTTCGCGGGACTGGCGTCGCGCTGGCTCTATTTCCTGTCGGGCCTGATGCTGACCGCGACGATCGTGACCGGGCTGATCCTGTGGGTCGCCAAGCCGCGGCGGATGCGGGGCTTCGGCTATCATCTGGTCGAGCGGCTCAATGTCGGGTTCGTCGCGGGGATGCCGATGGCGTTCGCGGTGTTCCTGCTCGCCAACCGGCTGCTGCCCGTCACGCTGGCCGCGCGCGACACGGCAGAGGTGCGCTGCCTGTTCCTCGCCTGGGGCGCGGCGCTGATCGGCGCCGCATTGGTGCCGGCGACGCGCGGCTGGCCGCTGATCCTGGCGTTCGCTGCGGCCGCGTGCGTGGCGGTGACGGTCGCCGATCTCGTCACGATCGGGGCGCCGGGCGACGGCGTCGCGATCGGGGTCGACGCGGTCGCGGCGGGGTTCGCGCTGCTGTTCGGGCTGGTCGCGTGGCGGCTGCGCGCGGGGCGTGAGTGATCGCCCTCGTCCTCGCCGGCTTCCTGTCGCTCGCGGCGGGGACGTACCGGTCCGGGCGGCTGCTGTTCGGCCGGGTCTTGCCGGTCCGCGCGCGGGCGCTGCTGCTGACGCTCGGCCACGCGCTGCTCGCGGTGTCGCTCTGGCGCGTGCTGGCGGGCGACGATCCGGCGCGACGGCTGGTCGAATGGTTCGGCCTGCTCACCCTGTGCGCGCTGATCCTGGTCGCGTCGCTCTGGCTGTGGGGACGGCGAGGCGGCTAGCGGCGCGGCATCCCGCGCCTCGCCGCGGCCCACAGCCGCAGGCCCTCGCGCCGCACCGTCGCGGCGATGGTGGCGGGCGTCAGGTCGCTGCGTGCGGTGCCCGGGAACAGGATGGTCGTCACCCCGCCGCCGATGCTCTCCATCGGCGCGACGACGCGGTCGCATGGGCCGTGCGCATCGCGATGCGCGCACAGCTCGCGCCCGAGCGCACGGTGCAGCGCCAGCGAACCTTCGCCCAGCTTGGCATAGGGGCCGGTGTCGGCGACGATCACCGGCACCGTCCGGCCGTGCGCGATCACCACGCCGAAATCGCCGACCCCGACGCCGGTCAGCCGCGCGAACTCGCCCGCGACGTCCGCCGGTCCCGCCTCGGGGATGACGACATAGGGGATGGCGTCGGCATCGACCGGCACGTCGCGCCCGCGTGCGTCCGTCAGCATCAGCGAGGTCGGGCACTGGTCCATCCGCCCGTGGTGCGGGCCGCAGGCGAAGCGCGAGCCATCGAGGTCCACCGCCAGCTTGGACGTATAGGCGATCGCGCCGTCAGGCAGGCGGCGCAACGCGGTGACCGCGTTGGGATCGTCGCGGCAGCCACGCGTCGCGTGGCCGCGGAAATGCTCGGTCGTGTCGCACCGGGCGAACTCGCGGCGATACGATTCGTCGATCGGCCGTCCGGGCGGCAGGGCGATCCCCTCGGGCCAGGGCGACGACGGGGCGGGCGCGAGCAGCGCGGCGAGCAGGGAAGCGACGAACACGCGCGCGTGCTTAGCGCCCGCCGCGGTCCCACGCTATCGCGGAGCGGCGGGCGGCGGCGGCGCGGCTTCGAGCCGGTCGTCGATCGCGACGATATCGGGGGGCACCAGCGGGATGCTCGCATAGGGCAGGTCGCGATGCAGCGTGGCCGACCAGCGCGTCAGCCATTCGTCGCCGTCCGGCCCGACATAATGATCGGCGATCCGGTACGCCGGATCGCGCATCGCGCGGTCGAGCGAGACGTCGCGCAGCCGCGCCCGGCGCAGGATCGTCGCCAGCTGGTCGAGGCTCGCGGCGTTGAGCCTGCTGGCATGGAGCAGGAAGACGAAGGCGGGCTGGCGGCCGAGCAGCTGCTGCGCGGCGCGCTGGTACCAGGCGACGATACGCGTCGTGAACTCGAGATAGGCCGTCCTGATCCGTGCCGCCTCACGGGTGTCGCCGCGCGCCATCGCGTCGTCATAGGGCTCGGCGAACTGCCAGTCCGAATTCTCCATCGTCACCGGCGCGACGCGATAGCCGTGGGTGGCGAGCCAGCCCTCGAACCGGGCGCGGACGTCCGCCGTCAGCCCGGTCTCGAGAAAGGGATAGCGGAACCAGCGCTCGCGCCGGCCGCGCGCGGCGAGCAGGCCGCCGGTCACGATGCCGCCCCTGGCGACGTCGGCGATGTAGGTGTCGACATCGGTCTTATCGAGCGAGAGGTGCGAATAGCCGTGATTGCCGAGGTCCATGCCCGCCGCGAGCCAGTGGTCGAGCAGCGCGATCCGCACCGCCCGATCCGCGCCGTCGAGCTGGATCTCGTTGACGAAGCCGGTAACGACCCAATGGTGCCGTCGGAAACCGGCGAGCAGCGTATCGGTGATCGCGCTGGCCTCCGCCGCCGAACCCCGGCTGCCGAAGATCGGCAGGTCGTCGAAGGTCAAGGCGACGCGCCCCGCCTGCGCCGGAAGCGACAGGACGAGCGCCGCCGCGGCGAGGCAGCGCGCGGCGGCGCGGAGCAGGGAAAGGGCCATGGACCCGCCTAGCACGACCGGGGGCGGCCGGCTCCCCCCCACACCCGGCGCGCCACCTCGCGCACGATCGCTCGATCAGCCGCCGGGCGGACGCCTCAGCGACGAGAGGAAGGTGTCGAGCGTCGCCCGCAGGACCGAGGCGCGGGTCGTGACGCTCTCGGCCGAAGCCTGGACCTGATCCGCCATCCGGACGCTGGCGTCCGCCGCACGATTGATGTGGTCGATCGCGGTGACCGCGGCGCGGCTGTCATGCGCGATGTCCGAGATGCCGTGGCTGATGTTTCCGGTCGCCTCGTACTGGCTGCGCGCCGCGGACGCGATCATCTCGGTCACGTCGCCGGCCGCCGCCAGCGTGTCGCGGACCTGGCCCATCGTCGCATCCGCGTCCGAGCTGGCCTGGTCGATCTGCGCCAGCCGCTTCCCGATCGCGATGGTGAGCTCGGCGGTCTGCTTGGCGAGGTCCTTCACCTCGGCCGCGACGACTGCGAAGCTGCGCCCCGCGGCGCCGGCGCGCGCCGCCTCGATCGCGGCGTTGAGGGCGAGCATGTTGGTGCGATCGGAGATCGATCGGATCGCCCCGGTGACGCTGCCGATCTCGTCGACGGCGTTGCGCAGCCCGACGAACGACGCGGTCGCGGCGACGCTGTCGTCGGCGGCGCGGCGGACCAGGCCGAGGGTCGATCCCGCCTCGACCGCGATCCTTTCCCCCGATCGCGCGAGATCGTCGGCGTTGCCGGCGATGTCCTGCGTCATCCCTTCGCTCCGCAAAGCCGACCGTCCGGCGTCGGAGGCCCGTGTCTTGGCATCGTCGAGGCTGGCACGCATGTCGCGCGCGGCGACGAACAGCCGGCCGGCCTCGGCGTCGAACGCGCGCAGCAGCGGCGCGAGCTCGACATCGAGTGCGGTCGCCGCCTCCGCCATCGCGGCGTTGCGCTGGCGCGTCGCGATCGCATCGAGCCGCGCATTCTCGGCCTGGACTTCGGCGATCCGCTGCTCGAGCCGTGCCTGCGCCTGCGCGACCTGCCGCTCGCGGTCCTCGATATCGTGGACCATCGTGTTGAACGCTGCGGTCAGCCGCCCGATTTCGTCGTGGGTGGTGATCTCGACCTGTGCGAACTCGCCGCGGCCGACGCGCTGCGCCGCGCGGTCGAGCGCCTCGATCGGCCGCGCCAATCGGCGGGCGAGATAGAGGCTGCCCGCAATCGCGATCGCCAGCGCCAGCGCGCAGGACGCGAGCAGGATGCGGAACATCGGCGCATAGGCGGTGAGCGCGTCGGTGAGGCTGTACTGGAGCACGAGCACCTGCGGCCGGCGGTTCCCGAAATCGGGGACGATGCTGGCCTGTTCGAGCAGGCGCTGGCCGCCGATCCGCCGCTCCGCGCTCCTGGCGGAGCCCGCCTTCACGATCGGGATGTCCTTGCTGACGCGATCGATGGGCAGCAGCTCGGCGCGCAGCGGTATCGCGGAAAGCTGCGCCATCCGCGTCATCTCGCGACGATCCAGCGCATCGAGAAACACCACCCAGCCGACCGTGTCGGGCGCCTTCACCGGCGTCGCGACCGCCCGGTAATTGACGCCGTCGAGCTGCAGCACGCCGCGTGTCGCGCCGCCCGTCACCGCCGCGACGAGATACCCGCGATCGGCCGCGCGGTCATGGTCGTCGAACCCGACCACCGTGCCCGCCGTGCTGACCATCAGCGCGCGGTCGATACCCAGCCGCTGCCTGAGGCTGTCCAGCGCCGAGCCGATCGTCGGCGCGTCGCCGGTCGCGACCGCACCGCGGAAGCCATAGTCCGCCGCGAGCAGCGCGGCGCCGTGCTGCATCTGGTCGTATCGCATCTCGCGCACATTCTCGAAGACGCGGCTCTCGGCGGCGAATTCGCGACCGAGGATACGGTCGGCGACCAGCGTGATCCCGATATGCGAGCCGACGAGAACCAGCCCGAGCGCGAAGGCGAGGAGGCCGCCGTAGAACAGCGCCATCCGGCGTGAGAGCGTCATCGTCGTGCTATGGCCGCCG
>CAZZZX010000194.1:0-324 GCA_964658585.1 uncultured Novosphingobium sp. | reverse complement strand
CCCATCGCCGCGCGCACCGCCCGGCGCATCGCGTCCGGCCCCGCGCGGATCCGGCTGAAGCGGCGTGCCACGATGAGATCAGCCGCCGATGCCCGCGCCCGTGGCGAGCAGGCCGGCGAGGGGGATTGGGGGTTTGAGCATGGTCGGCGGCGCTCGATCGGTCAGGGTAAGGCCGCACTACTCCGATATCCTTTCAGCGATCATAACGACGACGTGCCGGTGAGGCCGGGGATGCGGCCGCCCGGAGCCGATCCGATGCCGCCGCCAGATCGCACGGGCCTCGCCGCCCCGTCCGTCTTCGCCGCTGGCGGCCCGGCGTCGAAA
>CAZZZX010000193.1:0-6048 GCA_964658585.1 uncultured Novosphingobium sp. | reverse complement strand
CTTCGCCGAACGGCGAATAGGGGTCGCCTGCCGGCACGATCAGGCTCGCGCCCGGCAGCCCGCGCAGCGCCTCGCTCGTCGTGTAGTCGAGCGTGCCGTTGAGCGTCGCGGTGATGCGCTTGCCGACCGGACGCGCATAGACCGTGTTGAGATTGACGTCGCGGGTACCGGGCACGAGCGTGCGGTAGGGCGAGATGTCGGTGACGTTGGGCGTGCCCGCACCCGCCGCGAAATCGGCGAGCGTCGGATCGGCGACGCCCACGGGAACCGCGGCGACGGTCGCCGGCACCGCGGGATCGATCACGCTGCGGCCGTCGGGCGCGGTGACGTTGCCGGTCAGGTCGTAGGGCCGGCTCGACGTGGTGGCCGAGGCGATGCCGCGCTGCGCCTCGGTGAGCTGCGCGGCCTGATTGTATTTGAGCGTGAGATTGAGCCGGTTGTCGCCGCGGATGTGCGTGAGGCCCAGATTGCCGGTGCCGTTCTCGCCGCCGCCATCGGTCGAGGTCGCGAGGTCGGCTTGGCCCGTCAGCGCGCGGAAGCGGCGGCGCAGCACGATGTTGACGACGCGCTGGTCGGCCGAATAGCCGTATTTGAGCGCGACCTCCTCGGGCAGGATGTCGACGCGCTGGATCGCCTCGGTCGGCAGGTCGCGGATCTCGGCGAAGCTCGAGATGCGGCGGCCGTTCAACAGCACCACCGGCGCCTCGCCGCCGCGCCCGCGGTCGCTGCGGATCTCGGGCGCGAGCTCGTCGAGCAGGTCCGAGACGGAATTGACCCCGAAGGCGCGGATATCGGCTGGGCTGTATTGCAGCTCGGGCGGGATGTCGCCGACCACCGCGCCGGGTTGCGCCTGCGCCTGTCGGGCGGTGACGACGATGTCGTCGTCGGCGCTGTCCTCGGCCGACGATGCAGGCGGCTGCGCATGGGCGATCCCGCCCGCCGACACGAGCACCAGCAGCGCCGCCCCCCGCCGTCCCATCGCCGCCTGTCCCCGCATGAGCACCGCCGCCGTCCTCGTCCCCGCCGATCCACGGTGGCCGAGCGGCCGATCGTGGCTCCTTCCACGGCTTTCTTGTCGGCCGATTGCAGGATTGTATCACGCCCTTGGGGGAACGGATCGCTACTCCAGCCGGAGGACGAGCACGGCGGCGACGAAGGCGACGTAGAGCAGCGGGACGAGCGCCAGGAACACGCGCGAGATCCAGCCGCGCGAGAATGTCACCAGCATCGTCAGGATGGTGAGCGTGGTCACGCCGCCGGCGAGCAGCAGCGCGGGCTGCAACAGCCAGGGCGTGAAGAACAGCCCGAATGCGGTCGGTACCGTCGCCTGGATCATCATCGCGCCGCTGATGTTGGCGAGCGCGAGCCGGGTCTTGCCCTGCCGCACCCAGATCACCGCGTTCAGTGTCTCGGGCAGCTCGGTGGCGATCGGCGCGAGGAGCAGCGCGAGCACCTGCGGCCTGAGCCCGAGGAACGGCCCGAGCCGGTCGAGCTGCCCGACGAACACGCGCGATGCGACGAAGATCACGAGCAGCGCCAGGATCGTCTGGAACATCACCATCGAGGTTTTCGGCACGACGAGCTGGGGCGCGAACTTGAGCCGTTCGAGCTCGCCTTCCTCCTCGTCGGCGGATTGGCCGGTGACCTCGCGCCAGCAATAGACCGCATAGGCGGCGAGGAAGGCCAGCCCGAGCCAGGGCTTTAACGAGAAGACGACGAGGCCGAGCGCGAGCTTGCACACGAAGATCGACAGGAACCAGATCTGGTCGTTGGACAACGAGCGGAACCATGCCTTGTTGGCACCGGTCTGCTCGAAGGTCTTGCCGCGCATCAGCAGCGTGATGCCGACCACCGCATAGGCCAGCGTCGCCAGCGCCAGCGGCCCGCCGAGCGCCGCGCCGACGCCGATGTCCTTGTTCTCCCTGGCGCCCTTGAACGCCACCGCGACGAAGGTCACGACACTCTCGGGCAGCGCGGTGCCGAACGCGGCGAGGATCGTACCGGTCGCCTGCTGGCCGAAGCTGAACTTGCGTCCCGCCCATTCGACGCCGTTCACGAAATACTCGCAGGCGAGATAGATCACGCCGGCAGACGCCAGCAGCAATGCTGCCGGGACGAGGAACGTGGGCATCGGCGGCAACTCGGGGGTCGGACCGTTGGTCCGCCTGGCTGCCCGACCCGGTGGGCAAGCAGACGGAACCAAGGTCTCGCCAAGCCGAAAGGCCGAACACGCCACGGCCGAAGCCGATTATGTTGACGTGCTCCCCGCGTACGCGTGCGGGCGGCTACTCCCCAAGGGAGGGGCTGCGTAACAGAAGCCGCGCCGGATGTTCAACCCCACTTGAGCGGCGGGATCGCTCCGCTTACAGCGGCGCGGCGTGAAGGCTCCGTAGCTCAGCCGGATAGAGCAAGCGTTTCCTAAACGAGAGGTCGCAGGTTCGAGTCCTGCCGGGGCCACCACGCAGACCGGGCCGGCGGTCCCGGCGCTCGCTATGTCGATAAAATCGAACGGTCGACGCCAAGTTTATCCGGCTTCCCGAAATGTCGGCGGCGGCGTAGCCCGGCCATCGTATCCAGCCGATGGGAGACGAACGATGGCGAAGGTTCTGGTACTCTATTACTCCACCTATGGTCATATCGAGCAGATGGCCGAAGCGATGGCGGAAGGCGCCCGCGCCGGCGGTGCCGATGTCGCGATCCGCCGCGTGCCCGAAACCGTCCCCGAAGAAGTGGCGCGCGCCAACCATTTCAAGCTCGACCAGGCGGCCAAGGTGGCGACGATCGCCGAGCTCGCCGACTATGACGCGATCATCGTCGGCACCGGTACGCGGTTCGGCCGGATGTCGTCGCAGATGGCGGCGTTCCTCGATCAGGCGGGCGGGCTGTGGGCGTCGGGCGCGCTCAACGGCAAGGTCGGTGCGGCGTTCACCTCGACCGGCAGCCAGCATGGCGGGCAGGAGACGACGCTGTTTTCGATCATCACCAACCTGCTGCATTTCGGGCTGGTGATCGTCGGTCTGCCGTACAGTTTCCAGGCGCAGATGGGCGTCGACGAGGTCCGCGGCGGCGCGCCTTATGGCGCGACGACGATCGCGGGCGGCGACGGTTCGCGACAGCCCGGGCCGGAAGAGCTCGACGGTGCGCGCTTCCAGGGTCGGCTGGTGGCGGAGACCGCGATCAAGCTGTTCGGATGATCTAACCCGTCGCGTTCGGTTCGAGCCTCTCAAGAAGGGTTTTCGACAGGCTCGAGCCGAACGGGCTGGGCGCGGCGGTCCGGTCGACGTTCACAGATCGGGCAGCGCCTGCCGCGCCTCGCCCCAGCCGCGCAGCGCCTTGCTCGCGGCGCGGGCGAGCAGCGTGTCGGCGTCGGCGATCGTATAGGGCGTGGCGTCCTTCAGTTCGGCGAGTTCGTCCCAGCTGATCGGCGCCGCCACGGTCGCGGCGTCGCGCGCGCGGACCGAATAGGGCAGCACCGCGGTCGCGCCGCGCTCGTTGCGTAGCCAGTCGAGGAAGATGCGGTCCTTGCGCTCGGTCTTGCGCATGTTCGCGGTGAAGCGTTTTGGGTGCGCCTCCGCCACCGCGCGGCTGAAGCGGCTCGCGAAATCCTTGACCGCGGGCCAGTCGGCGCTGCCGTCGAGCGGCACGACGACATGGACGCCCTTGCCGCCGCTGGCGAGCGCGAAGCTCTGCAGCCCCATCTCGCCGAGCAGATCGCGCAGCTGCATCGCGGCGCGGCGGACCTCGGCGAAGTCGAGCCCCTCCTCGGGATCGAGATCGAACACCATCCGGTCGGGATGCTCGACATCGGCGGCGGGCGCGCCCCAGCCGTGGAACTCGATCGTCCCCATCTGGACGCAGGTGAGCAGCGCGGTGCCGTCGCCGACGACTAGATACGTCTCGGTGCCGCCCGTCTTCTCGCGGATCGTCACCTCGCCGACCTTGCCGCCGAAATTGCCCGCGTCGTGCTTCTGGAAGAAGCAGTGCCGGCCGCGACCCTGCGGACAGCGCACCAGGCTGACCGGACGATCGAGCCAGCGAAGCATCGGTTCGGCGAGCGCGGCGTAATAGGTCGCGAGATCGCCCTTGGTCACGCCCGAGGCGGGAAAGACGACACGCTCGGGGTGGCTGATCGCGACACCGAACGGCCTGTCGTCCGCGGCCTTGCGCGGGGCCGCGGCGGGACGCTCCGCGACGACCTCGTCCGCGCCCTTGTCCTCGCGCAGACCGAGGAAGCTGGCATGGCGCAGCACCTGCTCGGCGGTGAATTCGGCGAAGGCGACTTCCGCGACCAGTTTCGGCGTGACCCACTTCGCGCCGCGCGCGGCGACGCGCGGTACTTCCGCGGCGGGCGTCTTGCGCGCGAGCTTGCGAAGCGTCTCGATCAGCGCGTCGCGGGTCCGCGCGTCGAAGCCGGTGCCGACGCGGCCGGCATAGCGCAGCGCGCCGCCTTCGTTGACCCCGACCAGCAGCGAGCGCAGCCCGCGCCCGGCCTTGTCGCTCTCGGTATAGCCGAGAATGACGAATTCCTGCCGGCGGGTGCATTTGATCTTGAGCCAGGCGCGGCTGCGGCGGCCGCGATAGGGCGCGTCCGCGGCCTTGGAGACGATGCCCTCGTAGCCGTCGGCGCACAGCCGGTCGAACAGCGCCTCGCCGCCGCGCTCGACATGCTCGGCATAATGGATCGGCGTCCCGACGTTTTCGAGGAGCGCCGAAAGTCGCGCCTTGCGCTCGCGGTTGCCCAGCGTGGTGAGGTCTTCGCCGCCTTCGGAGAGCAGGTCGAACGCGAAGTAACGGAGCGCTCCGCTGTCGTCCTGCAGTGCCGCCTGGAGCGCCGAGAAGCTCGGCCGGCCTGCATGGTCGAGCGCGACCACCTCGCCGTCGATCAGCGCGCCGCCGGGCGCGAGATCGCGCGCCGCCGCGACGATCGGTGCGAAGCGGTCGCTCCAGTCGAGCCCGTGACGCGTGTACGCCCTGGCCGCGCCGCCGCCGATCGCGAGCAGCGCGCGATAGCCGTCATATTTGACCTCGTGCAGCCAGCCCGAGCCGGTCGGTACGGTATCGACCAGCGTGGCGAGCTGGAGGTCGCGGAACGGCGGTGGCGAAGCCTTTCGCCCGGCCGGCCGACGTTTCGATCGCGGTGGCGCCTTGCCCGGCGCGTTGGCAGCCTTGGGATCGGCCTTCGCCTTGCCGGCGTCCGAATGCCAGACCGGATCGCCGCCGCTCGCGATCTGCGCCATCGTCCGACCCGACGAGACGCTGGTCAGCGCGGTCTCGACCAGCGTACCCGATGCGCCCGCCGCGGCGTCGTCGATCTTGCGCAGCAGCCAGTTCTCGCGCTTCTCGCCGGGTCGCGGCTTGAGGCGGATCATCAGCCATTCACCCTTCATCCGCGTGCCGTGCAGAACGACATGGATATGACCCTGCTCGATCGTCTTCGCCGGATCCTTGCCGCCGACCGCCTCCCAACTGCCCTCGTCCCACAGCATCACCGTGCCGCCGCCATATTCGCCCTTGGGGATCGCGCCCTCGAAGCGGGCATAGGACATCGGATGATCCTCGGTGCGCACCGCGAGGCGCTTGTCGTCGGGATCGAGGCTCGGACCTCGCGTCACCGCCCAGCTCTTGAGCACGCCGCCCATCTCGAGCCGGAAATCCCAGTGCAGCCGGGTCGCATCATGTTTCTGGACGACGAAGAGATGCCCGTCCGTCGTGCCGGCGGCATCGCCCCTGGGCTCGCGCGTGCGTGCGAAGTCGCGCTTGGACTTGTAGGTGGCGAGCGGATCCGCCTTGGCCATCAGGCGCTCTTGCGAGGCCGCGACGCGGGTTTCTTCGCGGCGGCGGCGGCCGGTTTCTTCGCGGCGGGCTTCCGCACCGCCGGCTTGGCCGCAGACGCCTCGCCCGGCTTGTCGAGCGATTTGCGCAGCGCGGCCATCAGGTCGATCACGTTCGATCCGCCCTTGGCGGGCTTGTCGTCGCTCGTGTCGAGGCTGACCTTGCCGCCCTTGGCCTTGCGCTTGCGCGCGATCAACTCCTTGAGCGCGTCGACAT
>CAZZZX010000192.1:0-6096 GCA_964658585.1 uncultured Novosphingobium sp. | reverse complement strand
GTACGCGACGATACGCCGCCCGCCCTCGACCCTTTCGCTCGCGGCATGAACCGCCTTGTCGCGGCCGGGCAGCGACACCGGATCGAGTCCCGACAGCCCCTGCGCCTTGAACGCGAACTCGCATCGCCAGCCGGGCACGATCGTCTGACTGTAGTGGGTGACGCCGGCCGGATGCAGCGAGGCGTCGCCGGGATGCGAGACGAAGACGTCGTCGCCGACCACCTCCGCCTGGCTCGTGCCGAGGCTGTAGAGGATGATGTCGTCGAGATTGGGGTGCGGCGGGGTGCGCTGCCCGGCGGCGAAATAGAGCTTGCGGAGCTGTCCGGTCGGGAAGGTGTAGAGCTTGAGCTCGACCTTGGCGGCATCATAAGGCGGCACCAGGGTCGAGCCCGGCCACGCATTGTGGCGGACGCCGTCGCGTTCCCATTCGTACACGGTGAAACTCGGCACGTCGGCGTCGCGCAGGATCATCCGCGATGTCGGCTTGAGCGCGGCGAGCACCGCGGGCGGGGGCGGCGGATCGGCGGCGAAGGCGGGCGCGGCCAGTATGGCGAGCAGGAGGGCGGCGATCTTCATTCGACGCTCCCGTCGTCGGGCAGGCGGACGACGCGGAAGCCCAGGCTCGCGCTCACCATGTCGTGCGGCAGCCAGAAACGGTCGGCGGCGCGCAGCGCTCCGGGCGAATTATGCCACGACCCGCCACGGATCGCGCGGTGGTCGCACGTCGTCGGCAGCTTGGCCGGATCGATCGGCAGCGCATCCGAGAAGCAATCCGCGGTCCACTGCCAGATATTGCCGATCATGTCGTGCAGTCCGAAGGGATTGGGCGCAAAATAATCGACCGGGCTGGTATAGGTGAAGCCGTCGCTGCATGTGCGGTTGGTATCGGGTTCGTCGGGCAGCGCCTTGTCGAGCGACCGGTCGCCGCCATTGACGTGCGAGCAAAGCCCCTCCCGGCCATCGCTCCACCACCGCGCGGTCGTAGTCCCGCCGCGCGCGGCATATTCCCATTCGGTCTCGTGAAGCAGGCGGTAGCGATGGCCGGTCGCCTGGCTCAGCCAGCGTGCATAGGCGGCGGCGTCCTCCCAAGAGACGCAGCCGACCGGGTGACGGTCGGTCTGCGGGAAACCCATGTCGCGGTAGGACTTGCCCGGCACAGCCACCACCCACTTGCCGTTCTGGATCACGGTACAGCCCGCCGGGATCGCGTAGTGCGCTTCACGGACGAAGCGATCATAGTCGCCGCGGGTGACGTCATATTCGCCGACCGCGAGGGTCGCGATGCGGACCGCGGTCTGCGGATGTTCCCAGGCGGCATAGGCGGGTTTGCGGCCCTCGCGCGTCGTCTCCGCCTCGGTCGATCCCATCATATAGGTGCCGCCCGGTATCACGATCATCGGCGGGGACCAGCTTTTGTCCCGGAAGACGTGGCCGGTCGGCGCGGGGTATCCCGACGCTGTCGCCTGTGCGGCGGAGGCGGTGAGGGCGAGCAGCAGCAGGGTCAGCCGATGGATCATGACGCGTCTTCGCCCGGTTTCATCAGGGGCGCCAGAGCGTGACCGCGGATGCCCGCTCTGCGGTGCGCCGTCATCGCTCGTCACGCACGACCCGGAACCCGAGCACGGTGTTTCGGGCTCCGACCAGGTCGGCATGGCGGGACGCGAGGCGGACGAAGCGCGGCGAGTTCGTCCACGACGCGCCCCGATCGACGTGCGAGGCGCAGTCGCCGCTGGTGCGGGCGGATCCATCGGTCGGAGCGCCCGTCTGCGAGGGATCGAGGCAGTCTGCGGTCCATTCCCAGACATTGCCGATCATGTCGTAGAGCCCGAACGGGTTCGCACGGTAGGAGGCCACGGGTGCGGTGAACACCTGCCCGTCGTCGCAGGGCACGAACCGCACCGGATCGGCATCGCCGCCATTCTGGGCGCGCGCCCGGGCAAGGTCGGAGATATTGCCCCAGCGGCATATGTCGGACGGCCTGTGCCACCAGCCCGCACCCTTTCTGCCCCCGCGCGCGGCATATTCCCATTCCTCGCTGCTGGGCAGGCGATAATGGTCGCCGGTGACGCCACTCAGCCAGTCGGCATAGGCCTCGGCATCGGCAAGATCGACGCAGACCACCGGGTGCCGGTCGCTCTGCGCGAAACCGGGATGGGCCCAGTCGAGCGTCGGATTAAGCGCCCAGGTGTTGGCATGGCCGTCGGCGATCGTGGTGCAGCCGGGTTCGACGTGACGGTTGGTGGCGCGAACGAAGGCGGCATATTGCCCGACGGTCACCTCGGTGCGGCCGATCGCGAAGCCGTAGGCGATGTGGACGCGGATACGCGGCTGCTCGCGGGCGGCATAATGCGCGTCGGCGCCGGCCCGGCTGGTCTCGGCGGGGAGGCTGCCCGACCAGAACGTGCCGGGGCGGATCGGCACCATGTCGGGCCGATCGAACGCGCTTGCCAGTGCGGCGGCGAACAGGAACATGACGGACGGTCCTCGTTGCGCGGGCGACGGGCGGCGTCGCTGTCGCCGTGTTCGATTCATCGCGCCGGCTGTACTGGAAAGCGACGGTTCGGCGATCACCACCTGTCGGGCATATGTCGGGAAGAACGGCCGGCGGCGTTGACACGGCGACGCCCCCGCGTTCGAGAGAATCACGTATCTTCCGGAGGCTGCCCATGATCCGTCCCGCCCTGTTCGTCATCGCCGGGCTCGTCTGTGTCGCGGCGGCGCCCATCGACACACCGGTCCGGCCGCCCTGTACGACCGACAGCGACGTCTGCCTCGAGACCGTCGCGAAGACCTATATCGACGCACTGGTCAGCCATGACGGCGCAAATATACCGCTCGCGCCCGACGTTCGTCGCACCGAGAACGCGCTCACCAATGCCAAGGGCGCTTACGAGGTCCGCGAAAGCTTCGCGCGTACGCGCATGGTGGAGGACACGCGCGACGTCAGGATGTGGGCCGATCCGAAGACCGGCGAGGTGATCGCCTTCTTCCTGCTCGATGTCGACCTCAAGTCGGCCGATGCCACCGCCACGACGCGGTCGGGCGGCACCGACTACAAGGTCGCGGTTACGGTGCCGGAGGGAACCTACACCGTCCATGAGGCGGAGCGCTTCCGGATCGTCGGCGGCTATATCAAGGAGATCGAGATCCTCGCCCATCCCGAAAAGAGCAAGGGCCAGGGGTCGGGCTGGCCCGTGCCGCGGGACGCGGCGGTGGCTCCGGCCAAGTAGGGGAACGCTCGATGCGCTACCGCCAGCTTGGCCGTTCGGGCCTGACCGTCTCGCTCGTCGGGCTTGGCTGCAACAATTTCGGCGGTGCCAACACCAGCATCGCCGGGGCCAACGCCGCCTACGGCCTGATGGACCTCGAACAGACGCGTGCCGTCGTCGATGCGGCCTTCGATGCCGGGGTCACCTTCTTCGATACCGCCGATCTCTACGGCAACGGCGGATCGGAGGTTTTTCTCGGCCAGATCCTGAGCGACCGCCGCCACGAAGTGGTGCTGGCGACCAAATGGGGCGCGGGGATGGACGACCGCCGCGATATCGCCTGGGGATCGCGCCGCTACATCCGCCAGGCGTGCGAGGCGAGCCTGCGTCGCATGGCGACCGACTATATCGACCTGTACCAGATGCACTGGCCCGACCCGCGCACACCCGTCGAGGAGACGATCGCGGCGCTCGACGAGCTCGTACGCGAAGGCAAGGTCCGCTACATCGGCCATTCCCATTTCAAGCCCTGGCAGATCGCCGACGCCGACTGGCTCGCGCGATCGCACGGGCATGAGCGGTTCGTCGCGGCGCAAGATCACTACAGCCTGCTCGCCCGCGACGCGGAGCGCGAGCTGATCCCCGCCTGTGCGCATTTCGGGGTCGGGCTTCTGCCCTATTTCCCGCTGGCCAATGGCTGGCTCACCGGCAAGTACCGCCGCGACCGGCCGGCTCCCGAAGGCACGCGGATGGCGGGCAAGCCGATCGATGCGCGCACCTATGACGTGATCGAGGGTCTCGCCGATTTCGCCGAGGCGCGGGGCATCGCCATGGTCGACGTCGCGATCGGCGCGCTCGCGGTGCGCGACGAGGTCGCGTCCATCATAACCGGTGCGACCAGACCCGAACAGATCGTCGCCAATGCGAAGGCGATCGAATGGGTTCCGACCAACGAGGACATGGCGGCGCTCGCCTCGGTGCTCGCCGGCGAACGCGGATCGACAAAATCCTAGGTCTCGCCTCGCCTGCCGCCCGGACGAGCGACAGGCGAGGCGGCCTGCGCGCCTTCAGAACTCCTGCAGATGGGCGCGCAGATACTCTGTCCGATATTCGCGTCGTACCAGGCCGCGGCGCTGGAGCAGCGGCACGAGCCCGTCGAGGATCTCGGCGATATAGCGCCGCGTCAGCGGACGGGCGTGCATCAGGAATCCGTCGCCGCCGATCTCCTCGATCGCCGCCTGCATCTGGTCGGCGACCTGCTCGGGCGTACCGATCAGCTTGAGCGAGGTGGTCTCCTGCTCGGCGAGCGTCTGGCGCAGGGTCTTGCCGCGCGACGAGGCCTTGAGCGAGGCGATCATCCCCTGGAAGCCTTGCGTGATCCCGGCCGGATCGATGTCGGGGAACGGCGCGTCCAGATCGAACTTCGTCCAGTCCACGTCGGTGTGGAGCGTCAGCCGGCCCAGGCGCTGGGCGAGAATGGTCGGCGTCATGCCGACGATCTCCTGATAGCGATGCTGGGCCGCTTCTTCCGTATCGCCCAGGACCGGCGAGATCAGGAACATGACCTTGGCGTCGTCGGGATTGCGGCCATGCCTGGCCATCCGCACGCGGATATCGTCGCGGAAATCCTTGAGCGCGGCGACGCTGTTCTGCCCGAACGTGGAACACAGGATCACATCGGAATGCTTGGCGGCGAAATCGCGGCCGGCCGGCGACGAGCCCGCCTGACAGATCGCCGGGCGGCCCTGTGGCGAGCGGGTGACGTTGAGCGGCCCGAGCGACCGATGATATCGTCCGTCGAACTCGAACTCGCGAAACTTGGTTGGATCGACGTAGCGTCCGGTTTCCGCGCTCATCTCCCAAGGATCGGGCTCCCAGGCGTCCCAGAGCTGCTTGACCAGATCGAGCATCTCGTCGGCGATCGCATAGCGTTCGTCGTGCGGCGGCTGCTTGTCACGCCCGAACGCCCGCGCCGCCCAGTCCTCGGAGGAGGTGACGACATTCCAGCCGGCGCGCCCGTTGGAGACGAGGTCGATCGAATTGATCTGCCGGGCCAGCAGGAAAGGCGGATAGAAGCTCGAGGAGAATGTGCCGATGATGCCGAGCCGCCGCGTCGCCTCGGCGAGGACCGGCATCACGATCATCGGATCGATGCGCGGTTCGAGATTCTGCCTGTCGTTGGAGAGGACGACGTGATCCTCGATCATGATGAAGTCGAAGCAGGCGCCTTCGAGCTGACGCGCCATGTCCTTCAGGAAGGACAAGGTCTGCCAGCGTGAGGGCTCGATGTCGTTACCGGCCCAGCGATCGGCCCCGTTGGCGGTCCATCCGTGCGCGCGAGGATTGGTGAACCACGCCAGATGAAACATGCTGCTCTCCTCGGTTGATGCGATCGGCCTTGGGCAATGGCGACGAGAGCGGCAAGACGCGAGCGCGGCGTGCCCGCTTGCCGGTCAATCGCCGATTCACCGCTATTCGGTCCCCGATGCGAGCGGGCGGGCGCCTCGACCCGATATCGACGATGCCGGTCGCGGCCTTGGCGGAACGTGGATGACCATCAGCACGGAGAGCGAGCATCGGCGGCCGGGCCATCGCGGCCGGATCGGTCTGATCCAGCCGGCCCCCGGCGTCATGCTCGAATTTGAATGGCCGAGATACCTGCCGGCGGACATCCTGTTCCCGATGGCGCGGCTGCGGATGACGGGCGCCGGTGCGGCCGATTGGGACGACATCGCCGCGCGTGCGCCCGATGCCGCGCGCGATCTCGCGAGCGCCGATTGCGACGTGATCGGCTATGCGTGTTCGGTCGGAAGTCTGTATGCAGGTGCCGCCGGCGAAGACGCGCTGACGGCGCGGCTGGCGGCCGCAAGCGGCCGGCCGGCTTATG
>CAZZZX010000191.1:0-6101 GCA_964658585.1 uncultured Novosphingobium sp. | reverse complement strand
GCCGCGATCGGATGTGGCGCGCTGCTCGCCTATGCCGACGACGACGCGCTGACGCTCGACGATGGCGAGCGACCGCGGCGCCACGATCCGCGGCTACGGACCGCCTTCGATCCCGACCTGCTGTTGCAGCAGGATTGTCTGGGCACGCTCGCCGCGATCGTGCGCGAGGGCTGGGCCGCGGATCGTGTGGCGGCGCCGCTCGTCGCGCACGCGCTTCGACTGTGGGAGCGTGGCGACGCCGACCGCGTCGTCCATGTTCCACGCGTGCTGTTCCATCGCCTCGCCGATCCCGCCGTCTCTGCCGACGCGCATCCGGACGCGGTCCGTGCCGTCCTCGCCCGGACCGCGCCCGAGATCGGCATCGAGCCGCATCGCGACCGGCTCGGCGCGCATGTGGCGGATGCGCTGAGCCTCCGCCGCACGCCACCGCCCGACACGCGTGTGGCGATCGTGATCCCGACCCGCGACCGGCTCGATCTGCTCGCACCCTGTCTCGACAGCATCGCGCGATCGCTGCCCCACAATCGCGTCGCGATCGAGGTGGTCGTCGTCGACAATCGCAGCGCGGAGGCCGCGACGCATAGCTTCCTGTCGGCCTATCGCGAGATCGAACGCTTCCGCGTGCTGGCCTATGACGGCGCCTTCAACTGGGCGGCGATCAACAACCACGCCGCCGCCGCCGTCGATGCCGACGTGCTCGTCTTCCTCAACAACGACACCGTCGTGCTGGCGCCCGACTGCTGGGACGTGCTCGCGGCACAGGCGCTGCGGCCGTCGGTCGGCGCGGTCGGCGCGCGGCTGCTCTATCGCGACGGGACGATCCAGCACGCCGGCATGGTGACCGACCCGTGGCACAGTTTCGCGAGCCATGAAGGCGTAGGTGACGCGGGCGGCGATCCCGGTTATCTTGGTCGCCATGCGCTCGTCCGCCAGGTCTCGACGGTCACCGGTGCCTGTCTGGCGACCCGCGCCGCGCTGTTCCGCAAGACCGGTGGCTTCGATGCGGTCGCCTTCGGGTTCGAGGGCAACGACACCGACTATTGCCTGCGCCTGCGCGATCGCGGCTATGCCGTCCTCTACGATCCCGGCGCGACGCTGTATCATTTCGAATCACGGACCCGCGGCTACAATGACGACGACGCCAAACGCCGCCGCGCCGCGCTCGCCACGCAGGAACTCCGCTCGCGGTGGGCGGCGCGATTCGCGCAGGACCGCTTCTACAATCCGCATTTCGATCGGCTCGCGCCGCCCTGCACGCGGCTGGCCCCACCGCCCCGATCGATTACGCCACCCCGCGATGTTGCGCCCGCGAAGGGTGGATCGCAATCCTGAACGACTTGGTGCATAGCCGACACGATGATCAGCCGACCGTTCCAGCCGCCGCGCGTACAGTCCTTCTACAGTGCGTTCGTCACGCAGATGCGCGTGATCGGCGCGCTGCTGATGCGCGAGATCCATACCCGTTACGGGCGCGACAATATCGGCTATCTCTGGCTGATCGGCGAGCCGCTGATGCTGGCGTCGGTGATCGCGCTGATCCACACCCGCGGTCACGCCCAGTTCGGCAGCGACATCCAGCCGATCGCCTTCGCGATCGTCGGCTATACGACCTACATCATCTTCCGCGGTATCGTGAACCGATCCGAGGGGACGCTCGAATCAAACGCGCCGCTGCTCTATCACCGCATGGTGACGGTGATGGACATCGTGCTTGCGCGCACGATCCTGGAATCGGCGGGCGTGTTCTTGGCCTACACGGTGCTGATGGTCCTGTGCGTCTCGATCGGAGCCTGCGATCCGCCGGCGCGGCCGCTCTTCCTGTTCGCCGGCCAGGCCACGATGGTCTGGATGTCCTGGGCGCAATCGCTCATCCTTACCGCGCTGACCCACGAAAGGCCGCTCGTCGGGCGGCTGACGCATCCTTACACCTATCTGATGATCCCGATTTCGGGTGCCTGGGTGCCGATGGCGTTTCTGCCCCCCACCTATCGCTATTATCTCTCCTGGGCGCCGCTACCGAACATCTTCGAGCTCGTCCGCTACGGCCAGTTCGACAGCGCCAATCTCGACTATTTCGACCCGTACTATCTCTACGGGATGTGCCTGATCCTGACCTGGATCGGGCTGGTGATGATGCGGCAGGCGCGCCGCCGCGTGCACCTGCATTGATCGGCGCCGGAAACCGTCCCAAAGGGCTTACGCTATGAACATGCTCGGTATCATCGAACCTGCTGGGAGCCATGTCGTCGAGCGCGAGCCGCTGACCGTGCGCGCGCTGGACTGGCTGCGGCGCAAGCGGATGTTCCTGCTGATCGTCGCGCTGCCGACGCTGCTGGTCGGGGGGTATCTGTTCCTGATCGCATCCGACCAGTATGAATCGGAGGCGCATTTCATGGTCCGCAGCAGCGAACCGACCGTTGCGCCGAGCGGCGGGCTGAGCTCGTTGCTGTCCGCCACGGGCATGGGCGGCGGCGGCAGCAGCTCGAACGAGGCGATGAGCGTCGCCGACTATCTGACCTCGCACGACGTCGTCGCGACGCTGCGCCGCCAGGACCGGCTGATCGAGCGCTTCCACCGCCCCGACGCCGACTTCATGAGCCGGCTGCGCGATCCGAACCCGGCGCCCGAGACGCTGCTTCGCTACTACCGCAAGCAGATCAAGGTGAGGTTCGACAGCGAGACCGGCATCACCACGCTCACCGTCCACAGCTTCACGCCGCTGGACTCGTACCAACTGACCCGCAAGCTGCTCGAACTCGGCGAGCAGCGCGTCAACGTCCTCAACGAGCGCAGCTATCACGATGCGATCGCGATGGCGCAGACCCAGTTGATCGATGCCGAGCGGGATGTCGAGCGCAACGCACGCCAGATGACGAACTTCCGTCAGACGCGTTCCGACATCGATCCCCAGGCTCAGGGGCAGTCGCAGCTCACCCTGGTGTCGCAGATGACCGCTCAGCTCGCCTCGGCGCGGGCGCAGCTCGCCCTGATGGGCAAGATGGTCGATCATTCCAGCCCGCAATACGCCGCGCTGATCAGTCGCACGCAGGCGCTCGAGACCCAGCTCGCCGGCCAGCGCGCGCGGCTGACCGGATCGGACACCGCGATCGCCAACGACATTGGCGGCTATGAAGGCCTCAAGATGCGGCAGGAGTTTCTCGGCAAGCAGTACGAGGCCGCGGCGGCCGGGCTGCAGAGCGCGCGCGACACCGCGCAGCGCCAGCAGCTCTACGTGGTCCGCGTGGTCGATGCCAACATGCCGGTGAAATCGCTGTTCCCGCAGCGCTGGCGGATCCTCGGCACGGTGTTCGTGGTGCTGATGCTGCTCTACTCGATCGGCTGGCTAATCGCCGCCGGCGTCCGCGAGCACACCAACTGAGGCGCGCGGGCGGTGTCCGCCGCCCCGCCCCCGCGTCGCGATCGTGCGCGGGCGGATAGCGCGGCATGAACAGCTATCTCGATTCGTTCGACCGGCTGCGTGTCGCGCTGATCGGCGACCTGATGCTCGATTGCTACATGACCGGGGACGTCAACCGCATCTCGCCGGAAGCGCCCGTGCCGGTGCTGCATGTCCGGTCCGAGCGTGTCGTGCCGGGCGGCGCCGCAAACGTCGCCACCAATCTCGCCGCGCTCGGCCTGGCGGTGAACGTGGTCGGCGTGGTCGGCATGGACGAGACGCGCCGCCAGCTTGTCGACGCGCTCTCCGGATGCGCGCGCTGCGACTGCACCGGCATGATCGCCGCGCATGGCCGGCAGACCACCCGCAAGCTGCGCATCATCGGCGCGCACCAGCAGATCGTCCGCGTCGACCAGGAGGATGTCCAGCCGCTCGACGACGATACCGAACGGCGCTGCCTCGCCGCCGCGCGCGTCGCGATCGACGATGCGGACATCGTCGTCGTCTCGGATTACGGCAAGGGCGTGTGCTCGGACGCGGTTCTGCGCGGCGTCATCGATCACGCGGCGGCGGCGGGCAAGCCGGTGATCGTCGATCCCAAGCGACGCGATCTCTCGGTCTATCGTGGCGCCGCCATCCTCACCCCCAATCGCAAGGAACTCGCCGACGCGACGGGGCTGCCGTGCGAGAGCGACGACGAGGCGGCGGCGGCGGCGGCGCGCGCGGTGAGCGGCGCGGCGATCCTGCTCACCCGTTCGGAAAAGGGCATGTCGTTCTTCCCCGGCGACGGCGCCGCGCCGCTGCATGTCCCGACCGTCGCGCAGCAGGTGTTCGACGTGTCTGGCGCGGGCGACACGGTGGTCGCGGTGCTCGCCGCCGCGATGGCGGCCCGGATGCCGATCGCCGATACCATCCAGATCGCCAATCACGCCGCCGGGATCGTCGTCTCCAAGCTCGGCACCGCCAGCGTCACGCGCGAGGAGCTGTTCGCCGCACTCGCCGCCGACCGCGCCTCGCCCTCGGTCAATGACGGCCGTCTGCTGACCCGCGACGAGGCGGTCGCGCAACGCTGGGCGTGGGCACGCGAAAAGCTGACCGTCGGCATCGCCAATGGCTGTTTCGACCTGCTCCATCCCGGCCATGTCGCGCTGATCGCGCAGGCCGCCTCGCATTGCGACCGGCTCATCATGGCGCTCAACGGCGACGCGTCGGTCCGCCGGCTCAAGGGCGCGACGCGCCCGGTACAGGACGAGCGCGCGCGCGCCGCGGTGATCGGCGCGCTCCGCAGTGTCTCCGCGGTCGTGCTCTTCGACGAGGACACGCCGCTCGAGCTGATCGAGGCGCTCCAGCCCGACGTGCTGGTCAAGGGCGCGGACTATACCGAGGATCGCGTCGTCGGTGCGGGGATCGTCAGGGCGCGCGGCGGTCGCGTGGTGCTTGCGGAGCTGTCGCCCGGCCATTCGACGACGCGGCTGGTCGCGGCGGCGATGACCGGCTGAGCTCGGCCAGCACGACGTCGAGGACTTCGGACACCCTGATATCGGCGATGCAGGCATGGCCCTTGCCGCATTCGTCGGCGTCGTACTGCAGCGCGCAACCCGAACACGGCACCCGCCGGCTGAGGATCGCGCCGCCGAGTTCCTGCCCCCATTCGTTCCAGTTGATCCGCGCCGAATGGAGGCTGACGACGGGCACGCCGCGCAACGCGGCGAGATGCTTGGGCCCGGAATCATTGCCGACGAACGCAGCGCACCACGACAGCAGCGCGTCGAAATCGTCGAAATCGAGCCGTCGATCGATCAACCGGACGCGATCGGAGGCGAGCAGATCGGGCGCCAGCGCTGCGCGCGCGGCAGGGTCGTCGGCGAGCAGCACCATCGTCAGCCCGGTCCGTGCGAGCAGCGCGCGCGCGAGATCGGGATAGCCCGTCCAGCCGGTGAAGGCGAGCCGCGCACCCATGTGGAGCACGACATAGCCGCGTTCGGTCAGATCGAATCCGGCAAGCCGCGCGGGATCGAGATCGTCGCGCCGGACCACCGTCGCACCGCTCTCGACGATCGCGCCGAGTCGCTCGATCAGCGCGCGGATATTGCCCGATTGCGGCGCCGCCTCGAGCCAGTTCTTGGCATCGTGCGTGCCGCCCCGCAGACCCGCCGACAGCCAGGTCCAGTGATCGTCGTCGAACCCGTAAAGATAGCGCGCGCCCGACAGATGGAGCAGCGGACGCGACATCGGGGTCGCGGCGAGATCGATCGCGATGTCGAAGCCATACGGTGCGAGCGTATCGCGCAGCGCCGCCTGGTCCGCGCGCGTCATCACCCGATGGCGGCGACCGGGATCGTCGGGAAAACGCGCGACGATCGTCTCGTCGAACAGGCCGAGGCTGCGCGCGAGATCGACGTTCGCGTCCGTCACCACGCCGACGATCCGCGCCCCCGGAAACAGCGCGCGCAACCGCCGCAGGGCAGGCACCGAGACCACCATGTCGCCGAGCTGATCGGCGCGCAGCACGAGGATCGCGCCGATCGGCCGGTGCAGAACCGATCGCGCGGGCGGCCGGACCATCGTCGGGCGCGTGCGGATCTGCTCTTCGAGCGGGCGCGGGTCGGCAGGATCGATCTCGACCACGCCATCCGAATCGGGATGATCCGCCTCGGCGAGCGGGGCCGCGACGACGACATGGTCGTGGCGCCGGATCGCGGCG
>CAZZZX010000190.1:0-6104 GCA_964658585.1 uncultured Novosphingobium sp. | reverse complement strand
CCGTGGCGCTCGCCACCGCCATCGCCTTCTGGCTGTGAACGAGTCTGAGCCCTAGAAAGCCGCGTACCGGGTCTTCGACATAAGGCGTACGATAGACGAACTCGAACGACTGGCCGCCGCAGACCGCAGCATGTCCGCTGCCAGAAATGCGTCATCTAGCGTCTCCAGAAAAAGCTATCATCGCTCATCGAGCATCGAGTTTGAGCGGGTTTCGCCTACTTTGAGCATGATATATGGTAAGCGGTGTTCTCAGACCACGTTGGTGGCCGATTGCCAAGGCATGAGGTCGTTCAGGCGACGAGCGCTATGCCTCGAGGCGAGCTTCGCGAGGGTATCGGCGACGGCGTAGATCTGCGCTTGCCGGTAGAGCGGCAGATGGTCCGCATATTTAGCGACGAGCACATGGGCGACCAGTGCTTCGGTCGGTAGCCCGGCGTCGACGATGTGCGATGGCGCTGCCGCCTGGATCGGAGCAGCCTCACACCCGCGACAGCCATAGCGTGGGCGGCGTGTCACGACGACACGGAAGCTGGTCGGGACGACATCGAGCCGCTCGGCGACATCCTCGCCAATGACGTGGAGATCGGCTCCTCGCGCGATCTTCACCGCAACGCCATCGACCTCCAGCTCGACCGCCGTCTCGGTATGGCGAGAGCGCCGCGCGCGGCGACACTTCATCAAAGAGGAGGGCATCGGCGATGACTGCGGATCCACCTCAATGATTGCCGGCACGAACATCTGTGCGACAGCCGCCTTCTGAGCTCCCGACGCCAGCCGAAGAGCCGCCCTGGGCTCAGGCCATGCCGCCGCGCGACCGCGCTGACGCTCTCGCCAACGGCGTAACTCTCCGCCAGAATCTCGGCTTTGTCCGCATCCGACCAACTACGCCGCCGCCCTGCGCCCGTGGCCGTGACGTCATTTTGTTGGAGACACGTCATGTGAAGGCCGCGCTATCGGCGATGACGGTGAAGACCGACCGGAAGGATGCGCGCGGGATCGCCCAACTGCTGCGGATGGGATGGTATCCGCCGGTCCACGCGAAATCGTCAGTTGCCCAAGGCACACGAGCGTCGCTCGTCGGACGCAAGCTTCTCCAAGGCAAGCTGCTCGATGTCGAGCTCAGGCGGCCGAGCGTCTCTTCCTCTTCGCGACCCCACATGGCGTTAAGTACGACACGCGGCGTGCCGCCCTTGGCGCGGACGGCCCCGCCGAAGTGCGGTCCGCGATAGGAGCTGTTGACGAGGACCTCGCCGGGACAGTCGGACAGCGCGTCTGGCCCGGTACGGCCATCGTTGACGTTGGCCGGCGTGACCGCGATCCGCTCGACCAGTGCGGTGTCCGCGTCGCAGGCGACATGCGCTTTGAAGCCGGGCGTCGCGCGCTTGCCGCGGTGCTTCACCCACCGGCCATCGCCGTCGTCCTCGCTCGCAGATGCGATGATCGTTGCATCGACAATGGTGCCGGCCTTCACCCTGATCGCCTTGGCGTTGAGCTGGATGGTAACCGCATCGAACAGCGCGCGGTCGAGGTAGCGGGCGACTAGCATCCGGCGGAAGCGGACAAACGCCGTGCGCTCGGGCGTCGCCTCGGTGCCGGAGAAACCGCAGAAGCGGCGGAACGAGGCGGGATCTTCGAACGCATCGGCCAGCTTCACATCCGACAGGTCGTACCAGACCGCCAGCAGCATAGCCCTGAATATCGCCAGCGGCGGCCAGGCCGGCTCTCCCTTCGTCGCGGATACAGCCGCCCCAGCAACGTCGCGATCGGCTCCCAATCGATGAGCGCGGCGATTTCGTCCAGCGTCGATCGCGGCCGCTCCCGCCGCGAAAACCCGAAACTCTGCTGCCCAATCGTCCGATGCGCCACGCCCGCCTCCGCCATCAGAAACAATAGAATCACGACTAGCGACCGCCGTCTACGCCCACCCGCGCACAGGTCTCATAAGCCATAACCGCAATTTCTGTCTTCAGGCATGCCGTCGGGTCTAACGGCTTACTGCTTGGTCAAACCACAGGAGTACCGTAAATACTCCTCTGGACGCTTGCGAATAAATCGACGAGCCCAAGAGCACAGCTACAGTAATCCATTAATGATCTGCTTCCTCGTTTTCTCGCTCTCGGAAGGCTATTAATTCCAATGCAAAAAGGAAAGCAATGGAACCGATGGCGACTCCAGGGAATATCCTCCCGGTCATAGAAAATGCCGAACTTAGCGCCGCCAATATAACGAGATTTATCGTACGGAATTTCATGCCGCTTCTGTAGCGAACATCGTGTGCTACTCCAATCAAATTTAATCGTTGGTAATCCTGCACGGCGATGCCGGCGAGCGCGCCAACCGAGACGACCAGCTTCGGCATTCCGTCGTACATGCCGGTGTTGAGCGTGCCCATCGCGGCGAGTTCGGGGGCGAGCAGCTCGCCCTGAATGTTGGCGCCCTTGAGCATCATCGCCCAGGTCGCGCGGCGATCGTCCTGACAGGCGATGACGACGCGGTCGGCGCGCTTGAGCAGGCGGCCGAGCCGATCGAGCCCGCGCGGATCGTCGACGTCGAGCCGCAGGTTGAGCGCGGCTGCGATGAGCGCGGTCGCCGGCGTGTCCTCAATCCGCTCGTCATGATCCCAGATCAGGAGCTCGGTGAGCGGCTCGCCCCCGGTCAGCCGCATCCCTAGCCGGAACAGCGCGAAGCGCAGCATTGGCAGCAGCGCCAGCGCGCAGATCATGCCGACGCTCAGCGTCGCGCGGGACAGGGCCGCGGTCGCCTTGAGGTAGAAGCCGACGAACAGCACCACGATCAGCGCCACGACCAGCGTGGTCATCGCGCGGCGCGCGCTGTCCTGCCATTTGCGGAAGACGCGGACGCCGTAGACATTGCGGTCGGTCACCGCGATCGCGACGAACAGCGGTAGCAGCACCGCGACGATGTTGAGCCCCGCCGGCGCCAGCGCATCCTCGCCGCGCGCCAGATTGCCGATAATGAACGAGACCGCGATCGCGACGCAGTCGAGCACCAGCAGCGCCGCGTAGAACCGCACCCGCAGCCAATGCTTTTTCGCCGGCACGCCCGCCCCGGTCGGGGCCGAGCGGATCACAGCATAGTCCGCCCTGTTCCCGCTCTCGCGATTCATCTGCGTTCCCTGAGCGAAGCCGCACCAGGCTATGTCCAGTTATAGCCCTATTCGATATCCATAAAAGCAACATTCCGCACCGCAGCATGTTCCGCTTTGGGAAGACGCAACGGATGGGCGGATCTTGCACACCCGAAGGCCGGATCTGGAAGCACCGCTTGCACGAGACCCAAGCCGGCACGATATGGCGCCCGGCTTTCATGGGTGCCCTGCCGATGCCATACAATCTTGCCCGCGAGCGTGCCTGGGCGTCCGACTGGCTGTTCGGCGCCGCTTTGCCGCTATGGTGGGAGCGCGGAGCCGATCAAGAAGTGGGCGGCTGGCATGATAAGCTCGACGAGACCGGAGCGCCGCTCGACCTGCCCAAACGCCTCCGGGTGCAGGCGCGCCAGGCGTTTGTCTATGCCGAGGCCGGTCGGCTCGGCTGGGACGGACCGTGGCGCGACGCGTGCCGGCACGGCATCGCCTTCATGCTCGACAGGTTCAAGCGGCCCGACGGCCTCTACCGCGCCGCGGTGACGCGTGAAGGCGCGCCCGTCGTCGAGGCCCCCGATCTCTACGACCAGGCGTTCGTGCTGTTCGCCCTAGCGGCAGGCTATGCGCAACTCGGCCACCCTGCGGCGCTCAAGGCCGAGGCGGACGCACTGCTCGACCAGCTGGAGACGCGTCTCGGCCATCCCGAGCGCGGTTTCGAGGAAGCCAGTCCGCGCGTGCTGCCGTTGCGTTCGAACCCGCAAATGCACTTGCTCGAGGCGCTGCTCGCCTGGATCGAGGTGGGTGGCGGCGATCGCTACGAACGCCATGCGCGCGCGATCGTCGCGCTCGCCCGCGAGGCGCTGATCGACCCGCCGACCGGCGCGATCGGAGAATATTACGACGGCGACTGGGCGTTCGCCGAGGCGGCCGGCCATGTCCGCGAGCCGGGGCACCAGTTCGAATGGGCTAATCTTCTCCATATCTCCGGGCGGATCCTAGGCAACGATTATGGCCTTCAGTGCGCACGTCTGCACCGCTTCGGCACCCGCCACGGCCTGCGCGACGGGCGCGTGATCGCCGAGACCGACGCGGTCGGTGCGCCGCTGGACGGCGGCTCGCGGCTGTGGGCGCAGACCGAATGGTTGCGGACCATGCTCGTGCTTGCGCCGACGATGGCGCCGGCCGAGGCGGACGCGGCGATCGCGGCCGCCGGGCAAGCGCTCGCGACGATCCGGCGCTTCCTTGACGTCCCGCTACGCGGTCTATGGGTCGATCGCGTCTCGGCTCGCGGCCTCAGGCTCGACGAGCCGGCACCGGCCTCCTCATTCTACCATATCATGACCGGACTGGCGCCGCTGATCGAGGGGCAGGAATTCGACGCCGTACCGGAGATGCAGACGCGGAGGGCCTTGTGACCAATCTTCCCAATTTCGACGTGACCGCGTCCCGCCCGAAAGCTCGGTACTGATCATTCAGATGGATGCGATCGCAAGCGCGCCCCTGTCAACTGCCCACTTTTGCAACTACAGATCTGGCCTCGCGATATGTTGGCAGCGACGTCATTCGCCATCCACCTCGGTTAGCTTTGCGTTTGAGATCCTTCAATTCAGATACCAACCCACGCGTTGCCGACACCGTTCGGCTTGACCGGCACACAAGAGAAATCAATGACGCGAGCACCGGAATAGATAATCAGACCGACGCATTCGGCACGAGACTATCAAGCGCCGCTACCACTCCTATTATAAGCCTTTCTGAGTTCGATCGCGATTACGCTGGTTTTATCGCCCTCTCTGATTTCTGTGGCTTTGCTTGCAGAAGTCTCTTTAACGCCTCGTCACGAGGTCTCTTTACTGAGAGATGGTTTGCTCAACAGGCATATTAAGAGCGTCATTAAGCTTAGCCGCCACTTCTGAATTCACCGATCGTCTATCAGCCTTCGCGCATTTCGCGAGGCGATCCCTTATCCGGCCTGGTAAGCGCATAATCAACGGTCATATTCACCGTGCTTTTTTCAGTTATCAAGTCACGCTCTATAAGCAGGATTAGGCACGACGAAATTGGCGGGATTTGCGCTCGCTCTGAGCAGTTGCGTAATCTTAGACTAGGTTCTCCGATTCCAGCATTCATGTAGCGCAATTATGGCTCGGAATCATGTCGTCTTAATTGTTACGTCGTCTATCGGCAATCGGTCAAACAGCGTCCACGCATTGAGACATCGTCGCACCTCCGCTCCGATCACAGCCGTGAAGCCAGCAGCAGAGAAATTGGCCTTCATCTGTCGGGCAGCAGGCCGAAAAACTACCGGCGGTCTCTCACGACGCCTCCTTTGCGCGGCCAGCCCGATTTATTCTTCCTAGACCGCTACGCTTTGCAACCGAACTCCTCATCTGCGCATATTCCGGAGCAACCATAGGATACGTCTTCGGCAAACCCCATTTTTCTCGATACTCGTCTGGCGACAAATTATAACGCGTACGAATATACCGCGTTAACGACTTAAGCTTTTTCCCATCCTCCAAGCAAATCAAATATTCATTACTTAATGATGACCTGACGGGAACCGCTGGCTGCTGCTTAGATCTATTCACGGCTTTAGAATCGCAGGCCGAGACGAACGCAGCGCACGTCGCTTCGACTAGTTTCGGAAGCTCCTCGGGGCTTATCGTATTATTTGCGACGTACGCAGAGAGTAGGTCCGCCGTTAGTTTGAGTACACTATTGTCCATCTTCTATCCTGGAAATTATATTATTTGGCCGCGCAGTAAGGCCGTTCGGGCTGCTTTCCCGCGTATTGTAAGTGCGACGTGTGGGACCGCATGCTCGCTCCCCCGCACAGGCGGAAAGCGTTCCAACAACCCTAGCCGCCAAAGGCTATCGCGAACGAGACCGGGCACAGCGCGAAAATCGTGAGTCATCTGCGGATCAAGCTTAAGAAGGGCCTCTCGTTGTGCGGCGGTGAGCGACGGAAACTCTGCCATGATATTTTTCCCGTGACCCT
>CAZZZX010000189.1:0-6109 GCA_964658585.1 uncultured Novosphingobium sp. | reverse complement strand
CAAGCGCATCGTCCTCGTCGACGGCGTCGCTACGGGCGCGATCAACCGCCTGCCGAAGGCGGGGGAGATCCGCTCGAACCTCGCCGCCGGGGGAGCCGCGCACGCCACCGCGCTGACCCCGCGCGAGGAGGCAATCTGCGCGCGGATCGGGCCGGAATTGAAGCGCCGCGGGCTGGTGTTCGTCGGCATCGACGTCATCGCGGGGTATCTGACCGAGATCAACGTCACCTCGCCGACCGGAATCGTCGCGATCGACGCGTTCAACGGTACCGACACCGCGGCGCTGATCTGGGATGCGGTCGAGGCGCGCCATGCCGCGCGAGCCGCCGATCCCTCTCCGTCGCGCCGGACCTGATCCGGGATCCTGCCCTCCGACCCCGGCTCGACCAGCCGGTCCGGCGGGTCGCCCGCTACATCCGGCAGCCACCCAACGACGACAGGATCGCGCCGAACAGGCGCACGCGCGTGACGAGGCGGTCGATACGAGCGGTCATGGTCATCCCCCCGGATGTGGAGGGGCCGCCATAGCGCCGATTTGCGACGATAGGGTTACGCGTCGGTTTCGCCCTCGGTCTTCACGCGCTCGCGGTAATCGTGGAGCAGCGGCTCGGTATAGCCGTTGGGCTGGGTCGTACCCTCGAACACCAGCGCGCGCGCGGCCTGGAAGGCGGTGCTCGCCATCGGATCGGGCGCCATCGCGCGATACAGCGGATCGCCCGCATTCTGACCATCGACGCGGGCCGCCATGCGGACCAGCGCAGCCTCCGCCTCGTCCGCGGTAGCGACGCCGTGGAGCAGCCAGTTGGCCATGTGCTGCGATGAGATTCGCAGCGTCGCGCGGTCCTCCATCAGCCCGATATCGTGGATGTCGGGCACCTTGGAGCAGCCGACCCCCTGATCGACCCAGCGCACGACATAGCCGAGGATGCCCTGGGCGTTGTTCTCGAGCTCGGCGGTCACCGCATCCGGCGCCCAGTTGCGCCCGATGGCGAGCGGCGGGGTGAGCAGCACGTCGAGCCCGGGCACCGCCTCGGCGCCGCGCGCCTGCTGGCGCTCGGCGACGTCGACCTGGTGATAGTGGATCGCGTGCAGCGTCGCCGCGGTCGGGCTCGGCACCCAGGCGGTGGTCGCGCCGGTCCGCGGATGCGCGATCTTCTGCGCGAGCATGTCGGCCATGCGATCGGGCATCGCCCACATGCCCTTGCCGATCTGCGCCTTGCCCGCAAAGCCCGCGGCGAGCGCGATCAGCACGTTGCGATCCTCATACGCCTTGATCCAGCCCGAATCCTTGATCTCGGCCTTGGGAACCATCGGTCCGGCGCGCATCGAGGTGTGGATCTCGTCCCCGGTGCGATCGAGGAAACCGGTGTTGACGAAGACGATGCGCCCCGCCAGCGCCGCGATGCAGGCGGCGAGATTGGCCGAGGTCCGCCGCTCCTCGTCCATCAGCCCCAGCTTGATGGTGTGGCGGGCGAGGCCGAGCATGTCCTCGATCGCGTCGAACAGCCGATCGGCGAAGCCGGCCTCGTCGGGCCCGTGCATCTTGGGCTTGACGATATAGACCGAGCCCGCGCGGCTGTTCCTGAACGTGCCGAGCCCGGCGAGGTCATGGAGCGCGATCAGCGAGGTGACGATGCCGTCGAGGATGCCCTCGGGCGCCTCGCTGCCATCGGGCAGGATGATCGCGGGCGTGGTCATCAGATGGCCGACGTTGCGGATGAACATCAGGCTGCGGCCGGGTAGCGTCAGCACGGCGCCGTCGGGTGCGGTATAGGTGCGATCCGCCTCCAGGGTGCGCGTGACCGTCTCGCCGCCCTTGGAGAAGGTCGCGGAAAGTTCGCCGCGCATCAGTCCGAGCCAGTTGGCATAGGCCGCGACCTTGTCCTCCGCATCGACCGCGGCGACCGAGTCCTCGAGATCGGCGATCGTGGTGATCGCGCTTTCGAGCAGGATGTCGGAGACGCCGGCGGGATCGGCGCCGCCGACCGCGGTCGAACGATCGATCACGATCTCGATGTGCAGGCCGTGATGCGCGAGCAGGATCGACGACGGCGCCGCCGGATCGCCGCGATAGCCCGCGAACAGCGCCGGGTCGGCAAGCGCCGGGACCAGCGCGCCGTTCGCCACCGCATAGCCCGTTGCATCGGCATGGCTGCCCGCCGCCAGCGGCACCGCCTCGTCGAGGAACGCCTTGGCATGGCGCACCACGTCCGCACCGCGCGCGGCGTCGTAGCCGCCCCTGGGGGGCAGCGATCCCATCGCGTCGGTGCCGTAGAAGGCGTCGTACAGGCTGCCCCAGCGCGCATTGGCGGCGTTGAGCAGGAAGCGCGCGTTGAGGATCGGCACGACGAGCTGCGGCCCGGCGGTGGTGGTGATCTCGGTATCGACGCGCGGCGGATCGATCGCGAACGGCGCCGGTTCGGGCGCGAGATAGCCGATCGTGGTCAGGAACGCGCGATACTCGGCCGCGTCGAACCCGTCGCGACGCGCTTCGTGCCAGGCGTCGATCCGCGCCTGGAGGTCGTCGCGGGTGGCGAGCAGCGCGGCGTTCTCGGGCGCGAAGCGCGCGAACACGCCGGCCGCCCCCGCCCAGAAGGCGCCGGGCTCGATCCCGGTGCCGGGCAGCGCCTGCTCCTCGACGAACCGCGCCAGGATCGGCGCAACGCTCAGCCCCGCCCGCTCGACCATCGCCTCGTCCATCCGTAGCTCCCTCACTGACCGCGCGGGTCTATAAGACAGCCGCGATCGCGATCCTATGACGAAAAGGCGCGATAGCGGCGCACGGCCTCGCGCAAAGTCGTCGCGGTCGCCAGATCGATACCGTCGGGGCGATAGGTGACCAGCCCGACATCGCGTCGCGAAAGGTCGCCATAGAGCATCAATGCGAACAGATAGCTCCCGGCGAGCGTCGGGTGATTGCCGTCTTCGGTCAGCCGGATGTCCGGATGATCGACTGCGATCTCGTCCCAGAGCTGACCGATGTCGACCAACGTCGCACCGGTGCGACGGCCGAGCGCCGCGGTGCCCGATCGGATCGCGGCGTCATATGCCTGCCGTCCGCGACCATCGGGATCGCCATCGTCCCAGAGCTGCGGCCCATAGCCCCAGTTCACGATCAGTCGCGGCGTTCCCGAGTTGAGATGCGTGGCGCCGATCAGCCGCGCGCCATAGTCCTGGAAGCTGCGGGCGAAATCCTCGCTGGCCTGTGCCCGGCTCTCGCTCTGGAAGATCGCATCGTCCCACCGCTCGCCGAGCAGGCTGCGTGCCCGCGGATCGTTCCACAGGCTCTCGAAACTCGCCCCGCCCTGCGCCTCGACCGCGATGTCGTAAAGCTTCGGATCGCCTGCCGAATCGGCCATGGCGCGGATCATGTCGGGCATGTCGTGGTAATAGGTCCGGCTGTTGCCGAGGATGAGTACACGGCGCACGGGGCGGGGGTCGAACTTGTCCCTGGCCTGTCGAACGAGCGCGGCGGCGGTCAGCGGCTGACAGAACTCGAACCAGCCGGACCCGGCGACCAGCAGGGCGAGGAGAAACGGAAGAAGGACGCGCATCGGCGCCATACTGCGCGCCGAATACCAACGAAGCGTTGACGCGGTTTCCGCTCAGCGCTTCCCGTCCGTCTCCGCGATCGTCGCCTCGCTCGGGCGGGTGGTCGCCTGGAGGCGTGCCGCGACCGCCTCGGCCTCGCGCATCACGCGCAGCACGTTGCCGCCCGCCAGCCCGGCGAGATCGCCGTCGGACCAGCCGCGCCGCGCCAGTTCGGCGAACAGCGCGGGATATCTGGACACGTCCTCCAGCCCGTCGGGCGTCACGTCGATGCCGTCGAAATCCGAACCGATTCCGACGCAGTCGTGACCGCAGACCCGCGCGATATGATCGATGTGATCGGCGACCATCGCGATCGTCACCGCGGGTCTGGGATGCGCCTGCTCCCAGGCGACCAGCGCGACATGCGCGCGATCGGGATCGCCGGGGTCGAGATATTCGGCGCGCCGCCTGGCGGCGGCATGGTCGGCTTCCCACACGAACCGATCGTGGCTGATGAAGGCCGGATAGAAGTTCGCCATCACCACGCCGCGATTGGCCTTGACCAGCGCGAGCACGTCGTCGGGCACGTCGCGGGGATGATCGTCGAGCGCGCGTGCCGAGGAATGCGAGAAGATCACCGGCGCCCGCGCCACCGCCAGCGCCGCCTTCATCGTCGCGGCCGAGACATGGCTGAGATCGACCAGCATCCCCGTCCGGTTCATCTCGGCGACCACCAGCCTGCCGAACGCGGTGAGGCCGCCATGCGCGGGCGCATCGGTCGCGCTGTCCGACCAGTCGGTGTTCGCGAAGTGCGCCAGCGTCATGTAGCGCGCGCCCGCGGCGTACATCTCGCGCAGCACGGGCAGCGAATCGTCGATCTGGTGGCCGCCCTCGATGCCGATCAGCGAGGCGATCCGCCCCGCCTTCTCGATCCGCACGACGTCGGGGGCGGTATAGGCCATCTCGAACGTCGCCGGGTAGGCCGCGACCATCCGCCTGACGATGTCGATCTGCTCGAGCGTGGTCTCGACCGCCCTGGGCCCGGTGATGTCGGTCGGGATATAGACCGACCAGAACTGGCCGCCGAGATGGCCGGCGCGCGCGCGCGGGATGTCGGTCATCAGCGGCGCCTGGCCGGCGGGCGCGGGCAGCGCCGCGGTGTCCTTCGACAGATCGACCGCGCCGACCTTGCCGGCGAAGCGCGTGCGGATTTCCCAGGGCAGATCGTTGTGCCCGTCGATCACCGGGGTCCGGGTCAGCACGCGGTCGATGCGCGCGGCGATCTCGGCGGAGGGCGGCGCGGCCGCGACGAGCAACAGCGCGAGCGGGGCGGCGGACAGCGATATCGTCATGCCGGCAGATGGCGCCGCCGGCGCGGTGCCGTCAATCGTCAGCCCGATTTGAGGATCGCGTCCAGTACCGACGGATGCAGCGGCGCGGCGAAGCGGCAGCCCGCCGAGAAGCGGTCGCACCACACCACCTGCGCCATCAAGGGCTCGAGATGCGCGACCTTGAGCCAGACCACGCTGTCCATCGGCAGCCGCTCCTCGGCCTCGATGCGGAACCCCGAGCGCGACAGGTCCTTGACCACACCGGGGATGCGCGACGTGCCCGAGCGGCGCACGCGTCCCTCGAGATTGGTCTCGAACCGCTCGTTGATCCGGTGCTCCTCAGCCGCCGCCTCGACGGCGTCGAGCTGCACCTCGGCCCGCATCTCCATCTGATATTGCCCCAATCGCCGATTCGACCTCGGTCTAAGCGAAGATGGCAAACAAACCGTGAAGCCGGTTGCCGTTGCGCTGCAGCAACCCTAGCCTTGGGACTGGACTGGACGGAGACGATGATGCGGTTCCAAGGCACGGACAATTACGTCGCGACCGACGATCTCAAGGTCGCGGTCAATGCCGCGGTGACGCTCAGGCGGCCGTTGCTGGTGAAGGGCGAGCCCGGCACGGGCAAGACCGTGCTCGCGCACGAGATCGCGACGGCGGCGGGTGCGCCGCTGATCGAATGGCACGTCAAGTCGACGACCAAGGCGCATCAGGGGCTCTACGAATATGACGCGGTGGCGCGGCTGCGCGACGGCCAGCTCGGCGACGCGCGTGTCCACGACATCGCCAACTATATCCGCAAGGGCAAATTGTGGGAGGCGTTCACCGCGCCCGTCCTGCCCGTGCTGCTGATCGACGAGATCGACAAGGCGGATATCGAGTTCCCCAACGATCTGCTCCAGGAGCTCGATCGGATGAGCTTCGACGTCTACGAGACCGGCGAGCGCGTCGCCGCGCAGGAGCGGCCGATCGTCGTCATCACCTCGAACAACGAGAAGGAGCTGCCCGACGCGTTCCTGCGCCGCTGCTTCTTCCACTATATCCGCTTTCCCGATCGCGAGACGATGCAGGCGATCGTCGACGTGCATTTCCCGGGGATCGAGAAGCGGCTGGTCGGCCGCGCGCTCGACATCTTCTACGAGGTACGCGACGTGCCGGGGCTCAAGAAGAAACCCTCGACCAGCGAGCTGATCGACTGGCTCAAGCTGCTCCTCCACGAGGACATGCCGCTCGACGTGCTGCAATCC
>CAZZZX010000188.1:0-6115 GCA_964658585.1 uncultured Novosphingobium sp. | reverse complement strand
AGGTCGCGCACGGCACCGACGAGCTGATCGACATGGCGGCGCGCTATCCGACGATCGCGATGCCGGTGGGCATCCTCTACGGTCGCGGCGACCGCATCCTCTCGCCCGAGCTACACGGCCGCCGCACCGCGGCCGCGATCCCGACCGCGGAGATCGAGATCATCGACGGCGGCCACATGATCCCGCTGAGCGCGCCCGACACGGTCGCGGACTGGGTGCGCCGGCAGGCGCGGCGGTCCGAGAAGACGGCGGTCTCGTCATCGCGGCGGCGATGACGATCGCCTGCCTCAGAACGCCGCGATGCCGGTGATCGCGCGGCCGAGGATCAGCGCGTGGACGTCGTGCGCGCCCTCGTAGGTATTGACCGTCTCGAGATTCATCAGGTGGCGCATCACCTGATAGTCGCCCGAGATGCCGTTGCCGCCATGCATGTCGCGCGCAGTGCGCGCGATGTCGAGCGCCTTGCCGACATTGTTGCGCTTGACGATCGAGACCATCTCAGGCGCGAACCGCCCCTCGTCCATCAGCCGGCCGACGCGCAGCGACGCCTGCAGCCCGAGCGCGATGTCGACCATCATGTCGGCGAGCTTCTTCTGATAGAGCTGGGTCGCGGCGAGCGGACGCCCGAACTGCCGGCGGTCGAGCCCGTATTGCCGCGCGGCGTGGAGGCAGAACTCGGCCGCCCCCAGCGACCCCCAGCTGATCCCGTAGCGCGCGCGGTTGAGGCAGCCGAACGGGCCCTTGAGCCCCTCGACGTTCGGCAGCAGCGCATCCTCGCCGACCTCGACCTCGTCCATCACGATCATCCCCGTGATCGAGGCGCGCAGGGAGAGCTTGCCCTCGATCTTGGGTGCGCTGAGCCCCGCCATGCCCTTTTCCAGCACGAAGCCGCGGATCTTGCCGCCATGCGCGTCCGACTTCGCCCACACCACGAACACGTCGGCGACGGGGGCGTTCGAGATCCACGTCTTGGTGCCCGACAGCCGGTATCCGCTCGCGGTCCTGACCGCGCGCGTCGTCATGCCGCCGGGGTCGGAGCCGGCATCGGGCTCGGTCAGCCCGAAGCAGCCGATCGCCTCGCCGCTCGCGAGGCGCGGCAGCAGGCGGCGCTTCTGCTCCTCCGAGCCATAGGCGTAGATCGGATACATCACGAGGCTCGACTGGACGCTCATCATCGAGCGGTAGCCGCTGTCGATCCGCTCGACCTCGCGCGCGACCAGCCCATAGGCGACATAGCTCGCGCCGACCCCGCCATACGCTTCCGGCACGGTCGGCCCGAGCAGCCCGAGCGCGCCCATCTCGCGGAAGATGGCGAGATCGGTATGCTCGTCCGCGAAGGCGCGGACGATGCGCGGCGCGAGCTTGTCCTGCGCATACGCCGCGGCGGTGTCGCGGATCATGCGCTCGTCGTCGGTGAGCTGATCGTCGAGCAGGAAGGGATCGGCCCAGTCGAAGGATGTCATTCGTTTCACCAGTTTCCAGATCGGGGGTAAGCCTCGGAGATCCTCCGCTTAGCTCACATGCACCGCCTTGGTCACCATATGCGCGGCGATGCCCTCGGGGCCGTCCTCCGAGCCGTGGCCGCTGTCCTTCATCCCGCCGAACGGCGCATCGGGCCAGCTCAGCCGCACCCCGTTGATCGCGACCATGCCCGCCTCGAGCTCGTCGCCGAGCCGGTTCTGGCGGCGGCCGTTCTCGGTGAAGCAATAGGCGGCGAGCCCGTAGGGCAGCCGGTTGGCCTCGGTGATCGCATCCTCGACGGTGGCGAACGGGCGGATCAGCGCGAGCGGACCGAACGGCTCGTCGTTCATGACCCTGGCCGACAGCGAGACGTCGGACAGCACGGTCGGCGCGAAGAAGAAGCCCGCGCCGCCGCCCTCGACCGGAACCCCGCCGGTCAGGAGCCTCGCGCCGGTCGCCACCGCATCGTCGATGAACGCGGCGATCGCCTCGGGACGGCGCGGATTGGCGAGCGGGCCCATCTGCGTCTCGGCGGCGAGACCGTCGCCGACCCGGATCTTCCGCGTCCGCTCGGCGAAGCCCGCGGCGAAGCGCTCGTAGATGCCGTCCTGGACATGGAAGCGCGTCGGCGCGACGCAGACCTGCCCGGCGTTGCGGAACTTGTGCCCGACGAGAATATCGAGCGTCTTCTCCAGATCGCAATCGTCGAACACCAGCACCGGGCCGTGGCCGCCAAGCTCCATCGTCGTCTTCATGACGGTATCCGCGGCGAGGCGCAGCAGATGCTTGCCGACCGGCACCGATCCGGTGAAGCTCAGCTTGCGCGTCACCGGCGAGGCGAGCAGGTGGCGCGACACCGTGTCGGGCACGCCGAACACGAGCTGCGCGACATCCGCGGGTAGCCCCGCCTCGACGAAGCAGCGCATCACCTCGGTGGCGGTACCCGGCGTCTCCTCGCTGGGCTTGAGGATCACCGCGCAGCCCGCGGCGATCGCGGGGGCGAGCTTGCGGACCACGTTCATCACCGGGAAGTTCCACGCGCAGAACGCCGCGACGACGCCGACCGGCTGCTGGAGGACGAGGCTGCGCGTGCCGGCGGGCCGCGGCAGCACCCGGCCATAGATACGCACCGCCTCGCCGGCGTGGAAATCGAGCAGCGCCGCGGTCGCCATCACCTCGCCCTTCGCCTCGGCGCGGACCTTGCCCTGCTCGAGCGTGGCGAGGCCGGCGAGCCGGTCAGCGCGATCGCGGATCAGCGCCGCGGTCTTGTGGAGCACCGCCGCGCGCGCCTCGGGCGCCGTCCGGCGCCAGCGCGCGAAGCCGCGCTCGGCGGACTCCAGCGCGCGATCGAGATCGGCGGTGGTGACCAGCGGCAGCGTCGCGAGCACCGCCCCGGTCGCCGGATTGAGCACCTCCTGCGTCTCGCGACCGCTCGCGCCGAGCCATTCGCCCGCGACGAAGGGAGCGGGGCTGGTGTCGTAGGCGATGGTCATGGCGGAGACTCTCCTGATCTGTCGGTCGCCATATAGGCGCCTTCGGGCCGCGGCCAACGGTGTGCGTGCCCTCCGTGGCGGGCGGGAGACGCCGCGCCATTTCCCGCATTGTTCGCTGCGCTGCAGCGGATACACCAGGGCGGATGGCGACCGCCGTTCCTCCCTCGCGCCTCGCGCGCCGCTTCGCCTTTGCCGAGCGCGGCACCGATGTGCGGACCGAGATCCTCGCGGGCGCGACGACCTTCCTGACGATGGCCTATATCGTGCTCGTCAACCCGGCGATCCTCGGCGCGGCGGGGATGCCGGTGGCGGCGGTGGCGGCGGCGACCTGCTTCGCCGCGGGGGTCGCCAGCATCATGATGGGGCTCGCCGCCAACGCCCCGCTCGCGCTGGCGCCGGGGATGGGGCTCAACGCCTATTTCAGCTTCACCGTCGTCCAGCAGATGCACGTCCCCTGGCCGGTGGCGCTGGGCTGCGTGTTCCTGTCCGGACTCGCCTTTCTGGTGCTGACGCTGCTCGGCATCCGCCAGATGATCGTCGCGGCGATCCCGCCGCATCTGTTCGCCGCGGTGGCGGGCGGAATCGGGCTGTTCATCGGCTTCATCGGCCTCAAGGACGCCGGGCTGGTGGTGGCGAACCCCGCGACCTTCGTGGCGATGGGCGACCTGCGATCCGCCGATGCCGGCCTCGCGCTGTTCGGGCTGCTGCTGATCGCGGCGCTCAGCATCTGGCAGGTCCGCGGCGCGATGCTGATCGGCATCGTCGCGACCACCGCGATCGCCGCGCTGATCGGCCGGGTGGCGTTGCCGTCGGCCCCCTATGATTCCGCCGCGCTGACCGCGACCGCGTTCAGGCTCGATCTGCCCGCGGTGTTCGGGTTCGGCGGCGCCGGGCACGGGCCGGGGCTGCTCGAGATCCTGTTCGTGTTCCTGTTCGTCGACCTGTTCGACAATCTCGGCACGCTGGTCGCGGTGACCAGGCGCGCGGGTCTCGTCGATGCGGCGGGGCGCATCCCCGGCCTCGACCGGATGCTGCTGACCGATTCGATCGCCACGATGATCGGCGCCTGCGCGGGCACCTCGACCGTCACCTCCTATGTCGAGAGCGCGGCGGGCGTGCAGGCGGGCGGCCGCACCGGGCTGACCGCGATCGTGACCGGCGTGCTGTTCCTCGCGATGATCGCGGTCGCGCCCTATGCGCAGATCGTCCCCGTCGCGGCGACCGCGCCCGCGCTGATCCTGGTCGGCGCGCTGATGATGGCGCCGCTCGCCGAGATCGACTGGAGCGATCCGTTCGTCGCGGTGCCGGGCTTCCTTACCGTGGCGCTGATCCCGCTGACCTTCTCGATCGCCAACGGCCTCGCCTTCGGCATCACCGCGCACGCGCTGCTCACGCTGGTGCGCGGCCGGGCGACGCGGCACGACTGGCTGCTGATGGCGCTGGCCGCGCTGTTCGTCTGCCGCTTCGTCTGGCTGGCGGGCTGAGATGCCGACCGCGCCGCACAGCCCCGGACGGGATGGTGGCGGCATGGCGAACCGGCGCGGGAGCGGCACGCGCGCGGTCGCGCGCGGCGACGCGCTGGGCGTGGCGCCGTACAGCGACATCGCGGACGGCCTGTATCGCGGCTATCTGACCACCGCCCACACCGCCGCGCAGCTGCTGCCGCGCGATGCCGGCGACGCCGCGCTGCACGGGCCGTTCGCGTTCAACTGTTCGGGGCTCATCGGCCTCGGCCTGTCGGCGGCGGCGCTGTCGGGATTGAGGCCCGCACTGCCGCGCCTGGTGGCGGGCGTCGCGGACCAGCTCTTCCTCGACGATCGCGGCGCGATGATGACCGACTATCTCGCCTGTGCCGAGCCCGAGTTCGTCGGGGTCTGGCCGCGCCGATGAAGGGGTACCGCGGCGAGATCCTGTCGGTGCCCTGCCCGGACGTCGTGCGGCACGATGCCGACGGGCTGCTCGTGGTCGAGGACGGCCTCGTCGTCGCCCGCGGCGACTGGCGCGCGGTCGCGCCGCGCTTCCCCGGTCTGGCGACCGAGACCGTGGCGGGGCTGATCGTCCCCGGCTTCGTCGACGCGCACGTCCACTATCCGCAGATCGACTGCATCGCCGCGCATGGCGGGCAGTTGCTCGACTGGCTCGACCGGCATGTCTTCCCTGCCGAGCAGGCGTTCGCCGACCGTGCCCATGCCGAGCGCGCCGCCGCCTTCTTCCTCGACGAGCTGCTGCGCAACGGCACGACCAGCGCGCTGGTCTTCGCGACCGTCCACGCGCATTCGGTCGATGCGCTGTTCGCGGCGGCGCTCGCGCGCGACATGCGCATCGTCTCGGGCAAGGTGCTGATGGACCTCGGCCCCGATCGGCTGCGCGACACCGTTGGGCAGGGTCGCGCCGAGAGCGAGGCGCTGATCGCGCGGTGGCGCGGGCGCGGGCGGCTCGGCTATGCGGTGATCCCGCGCTTCGCGCTGACCTCGAGCGATGCGCAGCTCCACGATGCGGCGGCGCTGGTCGCGGCGCACCCCGACGTGCTGCTCCACACCCATCTCGCGGAGAACCGCCGCGAGCTGGCCGAAGTCGCCGCACGGTTTCCCGACGCAGCGGACTATCTCGACGTCTATGACCGGTTCGGGCTGGTCGGCCCGCGCGCGGTGTTCGCGCATGGCGTGCATCTGGACGATCGCGCCTTCGGTCGCATCGCCGCGGCGGGGTCGGGGATCGCCTTCTGCCCGTCGTCCAACCTGGTCCTCGGCTCGGGTCTGTTCGATCTCGCGCGCGCAAGCGGGCACGGCGTACGCGTCGGCATCGGCAGCGATGTCGGCGCGGGCACCAGCCTGTCGCTGCTCGCGACGCTGGGCGAGGCCTACAAGGTCGGGCAGTTGCGCGGGCACGCACTCGATCCGTTCCGCGCGCTCCACCTCGCCACCGCGGGCGGTGCGGACCTGCTCGGCCTGCGCGATCGGATCGGCGCGCTGGAGCCGGGGCAGGACGCGGATTTCGTCGTGCTCGACGGCGCCGCGACGCCGCTGCTCGCGCGCCGCACCGCCGGCCGGCCGCTCGCCGAACGCCTGTTCGCGCTCCAGATCCTCGGCGACGATCGCGCGGTCGCCGCCACCTATGTGGCGGGCCGGCGCGCGCATCGCCGCGATCAGGCGGCGGGCATC
>CAZZZX010000187.1:0-6147 GCA_964658585.1 uncultured Novosphingobium sp. | reverse complement strand
CGGCGCGGCGCTTCTCTTCCTCGATCGCCTCGGCCTTGAGGCGCTCGTCGCGGCGACGATTTTCCTCGTTGGCGGCCATGCGCGCCTCTTCGGCCTCGCGCAGCAGACGCTCCTGCTGTTCGCGACGCTCGAGCGGCGACATCGGACGGCCGGTCGGCGCGGGCTGCGGACGCGGTGCGGGCGCGACCGGCTGCGGCGCCGGGCGGGGCGCAGGAGCCGGTGCGGCGACCGGCTCGGGGGCCGCGACCACCGGCTCGGGCGCCAGTGCCTCGGCCGGCTGACCTCCGCTCTCGCCCGGGCGATGCAGCACGCGGGAGCGCTTGGTCTCGACGATCACGGTGTTCGAGCGGCCATGGCTGAAGCTCTGCTTCACCTTGCCCGTCTCGACCGTGCGCTTGAGGCCAAGCGGCGCGCGCATACCCAGTTTCGGTTTGTCCTGATCGCTCATTCGACTGTTCAAATCCCCAACATCATCCGGTCCGGGCAGGCCATCCTGCGCACGATCCGCTTCAATTCATTCGTCAGGATCACCCGCGAAGGTCATCCCGCCAGATCATCCTGACGTGGCCGAAATCCCCGCGATACCGTCGCGAGGCGAGGCCCCACCATCTCCGATAAACCCGAGCCAGCGGGCAAGCGCGTGCGACACGCGTCCTGCGGCAGCCCGGTCAACGACGGCGATATGTACCACATTCTCGCGGCCCAGCGCCATCGCCAATATGGAGCGCCCCAGAGGCAATACGAGTCCGCGCGTGCCCGAGCCCTCTTCCTCGCGCCCGACGCGCCATGCCTGATCGAGTTTGCGCGATCCGTCGGTGCCTGCGTCCCCGGCATGGAGGAGGAGGTGGACCCGGCCCTTGCGCGCCGCTTCCTCGATGCGATCCGAGCCGGTGAGCAGCACGCCGGCCTTCGCCTCGAGCCCGAGCCTATCGAGCACCGCGCGTTCGAGCGCGGCCGCGATCCGCGCACCGAGATCGTCCGGCACGTCGAGCGGCTTGCCCTTGAAGGCACGGGCGAGCGCACCCCTCAGCTTGCCTTTGGCCTGCGCCGCATCCAGCGCCGCGCGGTCGACCGCGATCCACGCGCCGCGCCCCGGTGCCCGCGCGCGAATATCGGGGAGCACCAGCCCGTCGGGCGAGATGGCGAGACGGATCAGATCGCCGCGCGCGCCGGTGGCGCGCGTGAGGATGCAGGTCCGCTCGGGCGCGGGACGGCCCGTCGCCGCGCCGTCCTCGGTTACGCTGCCATGATCGGCGTCGAGGGTCTCATCGTTGACCATTCGCGGAGGCGACCTCCGGACCGGAGAGTGCCGCGACGGGTGCGAGGCGGCTGACGACGAACGGCATCAGGCGGCGCCGTCCTCGGCGGCGGCCGGCGCCTCGTCGAACCAGCCCGCGGCGGTGCGCGCCGCGAGGATGATCTCGTTGCCCTGTTCGATCGACAGACCATAGTCGGCGAGCACGCCGCCCTTGTCCTCGGCACGCGCACGCACCGGCGGGGCGTTCTCGGCACGCCGGCGCGGCTCGATCCGCTTCTTCTGGACGAGCTCGTCGGTGGCGAGATCGCCGATGTCGTCGAGCGTCCTGATCTTCGCCTTGCCGAGCGTGACCAGCATCGCCTCGGTCAGATAGGGGAGCTCGAGCAGCGCATCCTCGACGCCGAGCGACTGGCGCAGCTCGCGATTCTCGCTCTCCTTGCGCTCGAGCGCCTCCTGCGCGCGGTTCTGGAGTTCGGCGGCGAGATCGTCGTCGAACCCCTCGATCTGGCTGATCTCGGCGATGTCGACATAGGCGACCTCCTCGAGGTTCGAGAAGCCCTCGGCGACGAGCAGCTGCGCCAGCGTCTCGTCGACGTCGAGCTCCCCCTCGAACAGCGCCGAGCGCTCGACGAACTCCTTCTGGCGCTTCTCGCTGGCGTCGGCCTCGGTGAGGATGTCGATCGCCTTGCCGGTGAGCTGCGAGGCGAGGCGGACGTTCTGGCCGCGCCGCCCGATCGCCAGGCTGAGCTGATCGTCGGGGACGACCACCTCGATCCGCTCGTCATCCTCGTCGATGACGACGCGTGCGACATGCGCGGGCTGGAGCGCGTTGACGACGAAGGTGGCGATATCGTCCGACCAGGGGATGATGTCGATCTTCTCGCCCTGCATCTCCTGCACCACCGCCTGTACACGGCTGCCCTTCATGCCGACGCACGCGCCGACCGGATCGATGCTGCTGTCGCGCGAGATGACGCCGATCTTGGCGCGGCTGCCGGGATCGCGCGCGGCGGCCATGATCGTGATGACGCCGTCGTAGATCTCGGGAACCTCCTGCGCGAACAGCTTCTTCATGAAGTCGGGATGCGCTCGGCTGAGGAAGATCTGCGGGCCGCGCACCTCGCGCACGACCTTGAGGATCAGGCTGCGGATACGGTCGCCGACACGGACCACTTCCCGCGGGATCTGCGCGTCGCGGCGGATGACGCCCTCGGCGCGACCGAGATCGACGACGACATGACCGAACTCGACGCGCTTGACGACACCGGTAATGATCTCGCCGGCGCGATCCTTGAACTCGCCATATTGGCGCTCGCGCTCGGCATCGCGGACCTTCTGGAAGATGATCTGCTTGCTGGCCTGCGCCTGGATGCGGCCGAACTCGATCGGCGGCAGCGGATCGACGATATAGTCGCCGACCGCAGCGCCCTTCTGGAGCTTCTCGGCATCGGCAGGCGAGATCTGGGTGAAATAGTTCTCGACCTCGTCGACCACCTCGACGACGCGCCACAGCCGGAGGTCGCCGGTCTTTGTGTCGATCTTGGCGCGGATGTCGTTCTCGGCGCCGTAGCGCGTCTTGGCGGCGCGCTGGATCGCGTCCTCCATCGCCTCGATCACGATCTCGCGATCGATCAGCTTTTCCTTGGCGACCGAATCGGCGATCGCGAGCAGCTCGGCGCGGTTGGCGGAAATGGCGGTGGCCACGGTCAGGCTTCCTTCTCGGTGATGCGGTCCGCGCCCTCGACGGGCGTTTCATAAACGACCTCGTCCGCTTCCGCAGACGAGAGGGGCGCGGTGGCCTTGATGAGCGCGTCGGTGAGCAGGAGCTTGGCCGAAGCGATGGTGGAATAGGGCAGGACGAACGCGCCGCCCTTGGCGAGCTCCATCGTGATCGTGCCGTCGGCAATACCGACGATGCGGCCGTCGAGCTGCTTGCGGCCGTCGATCGGCTCGACGAGACGGATCCGCGCATCGAACCCCGCCCAGTCGGCGAAATCCTGCGCACGGGTCAACGGCCGGTCGATGCCGGGGGACGAGACCTCGAGCCGGTACGCCTCCTCGATCGGGTCGGCGGCGTCGAGCACTTCGGAGATGCGTCGGCTCAGCGCCTCGCAATCGGCGAGCGCGAGCTGGCGCGTGTCGGGTCGCTCGGCCATGATCTGGAGCGTCGGGTCGGAGCGTCCGCCGAACATCCGCACGCGCACCAGCGACAGCCCGAGCGTCTGCGCTTCGGGTTCGATCAGGCGGGTGAGGGCGGCGATATCGACCACAAGCGTTCCGTGACACGGTTGAGCGCCTTCGAGCCGGCCCCGGGTGGGACCAGCCTCGGCAAGGTTTCCGATGTCGAGAAAGGCAGGCGCTGTATAGCCGGGTCGGGGGCGCGGGGCAAGCCGCAAAGCCCTCTCCCGGATGCGGGAGAGGGCAGACCAAGAGGTCATGCGGTCTCGATCGGATTGGTTTCCGCATGGCCCAGCGCCTCGGCCGCCTTGAGGACCGCCTGGGCATGGCCCGGCACCTTCACCTTGCGCCAGACCTGCGCGATGCGACCGGTCGAATCGATCAGGAAGGTGGCGCGTTCGATGCCCATATAGGTCTTGCCGTACATCGACTTCTCGACCCACGTTCCGAACGCCTCGCACACCACGCCGTCGACATCGGAGGCGAGCGTGACCTTGAGATCGTGCTTGGTCGCGAACTTCGCGTGGCTCTTCGCGTCGTCCTTCGAGACGCCGATCACCGCGACCCCCGCCATGTCGAACGCACCCTTGAGCGCCGAGAAATCCTTGCCCTCGGTGGTGCAGCCCGGCGTATCGTCCTTGGGATAGAAATACACGACCAGCGGCTTGCCGCGCAGTTGCGCGATGCTCAGCGCGCCACCGTCGGGTGTCGCGAGCGCCACGTCGGGCGCCATGTCTCCGGTCTTCAACTCCGCCATCGTCATTCTCCTGCCTGATCCGCGATCCGTCGCCACGCCGCTCCGACGTCGCCGCGGGCCGCGGCGAGGGCGTCGAGAAGCGTCGTCCAGTCGGCAACGCCGCAGGCGCGCGCGAGTGCCGCCTGCGCGGGCGGCGGCGGTTCGGCGGCAGCCGGCGCGATCAGCCGGAGTGCGACCAGCATCCGGGTCAGGAGGTCGTGCGCGGGGGCGAGCGGCGCGGGCAGCAGTCCCGCCTCGACAAGCGCGGCGATCGCGCCGCTCAAGCGCGGATCGAAGCCGGTGCGATGGTCGAGCTGCGTGACATGAACGACGAATTCGAGATCGATCAGCCCACCGGGCAGCAGCTTGACGTCGAGCGGCCCCGCCGGCGGCTTGTGCCGGGCGATGTCGCCGCGCATCTTCACCGCGTCGGCGATCAGGCGATCCGGCTCGCGGAAGCGGATCAGCGTCGCATCGACCGCCGCCTGGAGTTCGGCGCGCGCGACGGCGCTGCCGAACACCGGCCGGGCGCGGGTCAGCGCCATGTGCTCCCACGTCCACGCACTCTCGCGCTGGTAGCGGCGGAAGCTCTCCAGGCTGACCGCGAGCAGGCCCTGCGTGCCCGACGGCCGCAGTCGCGTATCGATCTCGTAGAGCGGTCCCGCCGCGGTCGGCACGGACAGCGCGGCGCTGACCCGCTGCGCCAGCCGATTGAAATAGGTGGTCCCCGCGAGCGGCTTGGCGCCGTCCGACTCCGCCTGGTAATCGCCGGTGAACAGATAGACGAGATCGAGGTCCGAGGCGTGGGTCAGCGCCGCGCCGCCGAACCGGCCGAGCGCGAGGATGACCAGCTCGCCGCCGGCGATGCGACCGTGCACCGCCTCGAACGCCGCGACCGTCGCCGTCGCCAGCGCCTGGATCGCGGCCTCCGCGATCCGAGCATAGCCGGCGGCGACGTCGAGCGGATCGTGCACGCCCGAGACAAGCTGAACGCCCTGCGCGAAGCGCAGCTCGGAGACCTCGCGGCGGACGCGGTCGAGCAGGCCCTGATAGTCCTCGCCCGCCGGACCCGAAGCGAACCCGGCCGCCAGCGTCTCGACATCGCCAGGCGGATCGAGCGCGGTCGCGTCGATCAGCGCGTCGATCAGCCCCGGCCGGCGACCGAGCATGTCGGCCAGCGTCGGCGCAAGACTCAGTGTGTCGCCGAGCAGCCGCATCAGGGGTGGCCGCGCTTCCAGCAGCCGGAACAGGTTGATCGCGCTTGGCAGCGCGCGCACGACATCATCGAAGCGGTTGAGCGCGGCGCCGGGATCGGGCGCCCGGCCGAGCGCGGCGATCAGGCCGGGAAGGACCGCCTCGAGCGCGTCCTGCGCGGGTGCGGACCGCAGCGCGCGCGCGCCGCCCTCGCGCCATCCGGCGATCCGCTCGGCCGCCGGCACGGGCGCGGCGAAGCCGGCCGTGGCGAGATCGACGGCGAGGGCGTCGCGGTCGATCGGCAGGCGGTCCCCGGCGGGCGGGTCGAGCCCGTCGTAGAGCGTGCCGACCGCCTCGACCGAAGGCGCCAGCGCGGCGAGCAACGCATCGCCATCGCTGCGCCCGTCGAGCCGCGCGACGCCGTCGAGCGCGGCGCGGGACGCCGGCAGGCTGTGGGTCTGGCGGTCCTCGACCATCTGGAGGCGATGCTCGATCGTGCGATAGAGCCGGTAGGCCGTCGCCAGCGTCGTCGCGTCGGCCGGCGCGATCCGCCCCGCCGCGGCGAGCGCCGCCAGTGCATCGAGCGTCGCGGGTGCGCGCAGCGCGGGCTCGCGCCCGCCATGTACGAGCTGATGGATCTGCGCGTAGAACTCGACCTCGCGGATGCCACCGCGCCCGCGCTTGAGATCGTAGCCGGGACCGAACGTCTGCCCGCCATGATGATGGTCACGGATCCGCCGCGAGATCCCGCGGATCTCGCCGACCGCACCGAAATCGAGCG
>CAZZZX010000186.1:0-6151 GCA_964658585.1 uncultured Novosphingobium sp. | reverse complement strand
TCCGATCTTCGTGCTCGGGATGCCGCGATCGGGATCGACGCTGGTCGAGCAGATCCTCGCCAGCCACAGCCAGGTCGAGGGCACACGCGAACTGCCCGACATCCAGGCGCTCGCGCATCGGCTCTCGGGCCGGCGGATGCGCAGCGACCCGTCGCGCTATCCGGAAGCGATCGCCGATCTCGATGCCGAGGCCCTGCGCACGCTCGGCGAGGACTATCTCGCGCGCGCGCGCGTTCATCGCAAGACAGACCGGCCCTTCTTCATCGACAAGATGCCGAACAACTGGGCGCATATCGGGCTGATCCACCTGATCCTGCCGAACGCGAAGATCATCGATACCCGTCGCCACGCGATGGGATGCTGTTTTTCCAACTTCAAGCAGCATTTCGCACGTGGCCAGAACTTCACCTATTCGCTGGTCGAGCTCGGCCGCTATTATGCCGACTATGTCCGCGCGATGGCGCATATCGACGCGGTGCTGCCGGGGCGCGTCCACCGGGTCGAGCACGAGGCGATGGTTGACGATACCGAGGCCCAGGTCCGCGCCTTGCTCGCCGCCTGCGGGCTCGATTTCGAGCAGGGCTGCCTGCGCTTCTGGGAGACCGAACGAGCGGTACAGACGGCGAGCTCCGAACAGGTCCGCCGCCCGATCTTCCGCGACGGGCTCGATCAATGGCGCCACTACGCGCCGTGGCTGCAGCCGCTGCGCAAGACCCTGGAGGCGCGGCTTCCGCGATCCTTTTCCGTGTCTCTGTAACCGCGCTGCAACAAGACCGCATTGACGGCGGCAGGCGGACGCGAGAGGTTGAGCCGTAACGACTGCGCAACCGCAGCAAGGGGACAATCCGATGTTCATCCGTTCCGGTGGCGTGACGAAGACTGCCGTGCGTACGGCTGCCCTGCTGGCGACCACCGCGCTGGCGATGCCGGTGATGGCGCAGCAGGCCGACCCCGGCGCGGTGCCGAGCGGCGTCTCGAACGGCACCGGCATCGCCAACAGCGGTCAGCCGGCCAATGGCGAGATCATCGTCACCGCGACCAAGCGCGCCGAGAGCATCCAGAACGTGCCGATCAGCATCCAGGCGCTGGGCAACGCGACGCTCGCCCAGCATCAGGTGCAGAGCCTCGACGACTATACCAAGCTGCTGCCGAGCGTCAGCTTCCAGAGCTTCGGCCCGGGCCAGAGCGAGCTCTACTTCCGCGGCATCGCGACCGGCGGCGACGGCATCCAGTCGGGCCCATTGCCGTCGTCCGGCCTCTATGTCGATGAGATCCCGTTGACCACGATCGGCAGCTCGGTCGATTTCCATGTCTACGACATCAACCGTGTCGAGGCGCTGGCGGGGCCGCAGGGCACCTTGTTCGGCGCCAGCTCGCTGTCGGGCACGCTGCGCATCATCACCAACCAGCCCGACACGTCGCATTTCTCGGCCGGCTACGATCTGCAGGGCGACAAGTTCGGCGACGGCAACGGCGGCGGTCAGGCCGAGGGCTTCGTCAACGTGCCGCTCGGCGACCGCGCCGCGATCCGCCTGGTCGGCTTCTACGATCACGAAGGCGGCTATATCGACAATACCGAGGCGAACCGCACATATCAGCGGCCCAACGACTACACCCCCGATGGATCGGTGGTGGATTCGCCCCTCACCATAAACAATGCGAGGTTCGCCAAGAACAATTTCAACGATATCGACACCTATGGCGGTCGCGCGCTGCTCAAGGTGGATGTCGGTGACGACTGGAGCGTCACACCGGGCATCATGTACCAGCATCAGAAAGCGAACGGGACGTATCTGTACGACCCACGTGCCGGAGATCTCGAGGTCCATGATTTCACACCGGATCATAACATCGATCACTGGTATCTCGCGTCGCTGACGGTGCAGGGCAAGCTCAGCAATTGGGATGTGACCTACTCGGGTTCATATTTCCAGCGCACAATCGACAACACTCAGGACTATTCCTATTTTTCAGTCGCTTATGGCGATATCCGCACCGACTATAATTACTACAAGGATTCCGCCGGAAACGATCTCGATCCGACCCAGATCTACCATGCGCACGATCGTTACACGAAGATGTCTCACGAATTGAGGGTCAGCTCACCAAAGGAAGAGCGGCTCCGCCTCACTGCGGGCCTTTACATGCAGCGCCAGACAGATTTCCATCAGGCCGATTACGAGATCGACGGCCTCGCCACTGCGTCCGTCTTCTACGATTCGCCAGTCCCGGGCGGAAATTCGAACGACGTCTTCTATACGACCATCCACCGTACGGATCGCGACTATGCGGTGTTCGGCGACACCGCGTTCGATATCCTGCCCAATCTGACGCTGGATGCCGGTATCCGCGGCTTCATGGCGAGGAATACGCTGACCGGCTTCTCGGGCGGCTCGTACACGTTCGCCGATTTCCCTCAATGCGCCAATGCCACGACGGCACAGCAGTGCAAATCGATCAACGGCAAGGTCAACGAAGCTGGCGAGACCCACAAGGTCAACCTGACCTGGAAGATCGATCCGCAGAAGATGGTATATTTTACCTATTCGACCGGTTTCCGGCCGGGCGGCAACAATCGTCCGGCGGTCGGGCCTGACGGGACCGTGCAGAATCCGGGGCCCTATTCGCCCGATACGCTGACCAATTACGAGATCGGGTGGAAGACGAGCTGGCTCGATCATACGCTGCGCGTCAACGGTGCCTTGTTCTGGGAAGACTGGAACAAGCTCCAATATACCGAGCCGGGCATCCTGGGCATCCAATACACGGTCAATGCCGGCAACGCGCGGTCGCGCGGCGTCGAGGGCGATATCAGCTGGACAATCGCCCATCATCTGACGTTGTCGGGATCCGGCACCTATCTCGACGCGAAGACCGTCTCCAACTTCTTCGGGCAGGATGCGAACGGCAATATCGTGTTGCTCGCCGCCAAGGGCACGCGCCTGCCGGTGACGCCCAAGCTCAAATTCACCGCCACCGCACGCTACGATTTCGAGGTCGGCCGCTACAAGGCGTTCGTTCAGGGCACCGCCAACCATCAGAGCGGCACCACCACGCATCTGCTGCTCGCCGACGCGGGCACCTTCTACGGCGAGCCGACCAAGGGTTTCACCACCGCCGACTTCTCGGTGGGCATCAGCTACGCCAACTGGACCGCCTCGCTGTTCATCCAGAACGCGTTCGACGAGCGCGGCATCCTCAGCAAGAATTCCGAATGCGTTCCCGGCATCTGCGGCCAATATGCGCGCGTCTATCCGGTCAAGCCGCAATATTTCGGCATCAGGTTCGGCCAGAAATTCTAGGCGGGCGGGGCTGGCACCCCGCTATCGCGACAGCTCTTCGATCATCACGCTCTCGGCGGTGATCGCGGGTCCGATCGCGGCGATCGGGGTGCGTTCGTCGAGACCGTGGCTGAAATCCTCGGACAGCTTGAGGAAGACCGCGCTGGCGATATAGCAGGGCACGCCCTCGTGGCGAAACCAGGAGCAGTCGCTGGCGCCGGACGCGATGCTCGGGAACACGGCGAGACCGGGATGGATCGCGTGCACCCCGTCCTCCACCGCGCGCACGAAATCCGGGCGCAGCGGTGATGCGTCGGTATCCACGGCGCCTTCGCTCACGTCGCGAAAGGCGACCGCCGGATCGGCGGCGGCGAATTGCAGTTCACGCATGACCGCTGCGCGGGCATGGCCCGGGAAGATGCGGCAGTTGACGTTCGCGGTCGCGCGTTGGGGAAGCGCATTCTGCGCATGGCCGCCCGCGATCATCGTGACGACGCAGGTGGTGCCGATGCGCCCGACCATGGCGGGATCGCCCGCGAGTGTCGCGATCGCCTGTCGGTCGCCCGGGTTCGCAGCGAAGGCCCGCATCGCCGCTCCGGTACCGGGCGCCGCATAGCGGGCCGCGGCCTCGAAATAGGCACGGCTGACGGGATTGAGCTCGGGCGTGAAGCGGTGGGCCTGGATGCGCAGCAGCGCCGCTGCCAGCTCGTCGATGGCGTTGACGGTCCGCGGCTCCGACGAATGGCCGCCGGGATTGGTGACGGTGAGCTCGAAATCGGCATAGCTCTTCTCGGCCGCCTGCCAGGAAAAATAGGCGGGCGCGCCGGTCTTCTCGTCGAGCGTGCCCACGCCGCCATCGATGTTGAGCACGAGCTCGGCGTTCCTGAGCTTCTCGGCGATGATCGTGCCGGTTTTCATCGCGGTCTCCTCATCGCCCGACAGGGCGAGGATGATGGTGCGGCGGGGCCGGAAACCCTGCTTGCGAAGATCGCCCAGCGCCTGGACCGCGATCGCGTCGTCCAGCTTCATGTCGGTCGCGCCACGGCCGAACAGATAGCCTTTCTCGATGACCGGCGTGAAGGGATCGCGCGTCCAGTCGGCCGGGTTGGCTTCCACGACGTCCATATGACCGGAGATGACGAGCGGTTTGAGCGCGGGATCGCGCCCCGGCCAGCGCGCGATGAGATACGCGGTGTCGTCGAGCGGCGTGATCTCGACGTCGGCGTCGGCGAAACCATCCGAGACCAGCGCTCGCCGAAACAACTCCGCAACCTGCGGTGTCTTGTTGCCGGGCCCCCGTACCGATCGAAGCGAGATCGCCTGCTTCGCCAGATCGAGCGCTCGCGTCGTCGCAGCGGGATCGGCCGAAGCGGCCGGCGCGGCGCCGGCGAACGCCGCGAGTACCAAGATCGTCGCCGAGATCGAACGCATCGCCTGTCTCCACCGGGAAAGCATCCGTTGTCCCTTGGCGCCGCCCGCTTGCCAAGCGATTGATGCGCCAGCCAACGACTGCTCGCGCGTTCGTGTCTCGGCCGGTCGGCAAACCGCCATGCTTCACCGGCGCGACGAGGGCCCAGCCTCGATCAGGCCAATGGCCGTGATCGCTCCGGGCGATTCGCTCCGCGGCGACCGAACTGGGTTTGGATCCTTACAGCGGTGCGGGAACGCGACTATCGGCGATGAGGGTCATGACGTCTTCGATAATCGTGCGCATCGCACGTCCGGCGCCGTCGACATCTCCCGCCCGGATGGCATCCAGTACGGCCCGATGCGCCGGCAAGCTGGCGGTCCGCCCCTTGTACCGGTTCGTAAAGCGGATCGACGTTCTGAGAGCGGTCCGCACCACGTCCTGAAACTGGCGATAGAACGGGTTTCCCGATGCCGAGAGGATCGCGACGTGGAAGGCGATGTCGGCCTCGAGAGGATCATCGTCGCCGGCCTCGGCCGCAGCCATTCTCTGGAAACCGTCATCGATGCGCGCAAGCTCGGGCGGATCGGCGCGTTGCGCTGCAAGCATGGCAGCCATCGGTTCGATCGCGACACGGAGTTCGTTGAAATGGGTCAGCAGTTCGAGCGAGAATTTGCGGTCGAGCAGCCAGTCGAGAACGTCCGTGTCGAACATGTTCCAGAAGGGCAAAGGCTGGACGATCGTGCCCTGTCGAGGACGCGCGGACAGCAGGCCCTTGGCCGTCAGCATCTTGACGGACTCCCGCACCACGGATCGGCTGACGCCGTGCTGAATGGCCAATTCTGCTTCGATCGGAAATCGCTGCCCGTCATAATGGCCGGTGACGATAGCCCGCCCCAATGTGTCGACCATGCCGTAGGTCAGGTTACGACCGAGCGAAGCGCGGATGTTGTGCGTCATTGGGTCGACCATGGCGCTAGGTTGCCGATCCGGGGGTTCCCTGCAAGCGAGACGATGTTCCCGCGTCGCTCAACGAGCCGCGCCAGGCGGCGACGAGCGTTCGCGCCTTCTCGGCGACCGCGCCGGCATCGTCGCCCGGCTTGTAGAGCGCGCCGCCGACGCCGATCCCCTCGCACCCGGCGGCAAGCCATTGCGCCACGGTGTCCGCGCCGGTCCCGCCGACCGCCCAGAGCCGCAGGTCGCGCGGCAGGATCTCGCGGACCGCCTTGAGATAGCCGGGGCCGAGCGCGCCGGCCGGGAAGAGCTTGAGCCGTCGCGCACCGGCGTCATAGGCCCGGAAGGCTTCGCTCGGGGTGACGAAGCCCGGGAGCCACCCGCAACTCAGGAGGCTCTTCGAGGAACTCGGCCTGATCGAGCTGTTCCGCCGGGCGGGCAAGCTGTCGTTCGACCGGGAGCACCTCGACGAATTCCACGAGGGCCGGCCGGCGATCGCCCTGGTCCG
>CAZZZX010000185.1:0-6153 GCA_964658585.1 uncultured Novosphingobium sp. | reverse complement strand
GACGCCAAGGCCGAGGCGCTGGCATTGCTCGCCGCGGCGGGCGCGCCGGTCGACCGGCTGCAATTGGTCGGCCCGGGTGATGCGAGCTGGCATCCCGGGCGCTCGGGCACGCTCGGGCTCGGCCCCAAGACGATCCTCGCGACGTTCGGCGAGCTCCATCCGGCGACGCTCGCCGCAATGGACGTCGAAGGCCCGCTGGTCGCCGCCGAACTCTATCTCGACGCGATCCCGGCGCGCCGCGAGACCGGCCGCGCACGCGCCGCCTATGCGCCCCCCGCGCTGCAGCCGGTGCGCCGCGACTTCGCCTTTCTCGCGCCCGTTACGATGGCGGCCGATCGCCTGCTGCGCGCGGTGGCGGGCGCGGACAAGGCGGCGATCACCGGCGTCGCGCTGTTCGACGTTTTCACCGGCGCCGGCGTGCCTGAGATGCACAAGTCGCTGGGCATCGAAGTGATGCTCCAGCCGACCGACCGAAGCTTCGACGAGGCGGCGCTCAAGGAAATCGCGGACAAGGTGGTCGCCGCGGCGGCGAAGCTGGGGGCCGTATTGCGGGCATGACGCCCTCTCCCCCGCGGGGAGAGGGCGTTCAGGCGATCAGCGCCTTCACTGTCCGGTAGCAATCCTCGATATGCGCATTGCCGACGGTGCGCATCGCCGCGAACCCCAGCCCCGCGGCGAGCGCGGTCCCCGCTACCGGCACGAACCGCGCCGCCGATCCGACCGCGACACGCTTGGCCACCCGGCGCAGCACCGCGGCGACGATCCGCTTGGAGATCGCGCGCCCGATCACGCCGTTGCCGAGCCCCGCCGCCACGACCAGCGCCTTCTGCGCGGCGGGCGGATCGAGCTTGGCGATCTGCGCCTCGCTCAACCCAAAGCGCTCGTTGACCTGGCCGAGCAGACTGGTCAGCAGCCCGATATCGGCGGCGATGTCGAGCCCGGGGATCGGCACCACCGACGTCGCCGCCGCGGCGAGCGCGCGCCCGGTCACCAGCCGGCGGCATTGCGCCCGCACGCGCTCAAGTTCTGCCACCGTCTCGATCATCGTCGCGTTCCTTCAGGCGCCATGTCGAGCATGGCTGCCCGGTAACGCACTAAAGCGCGATTCGCCGCGCGCCCGAAAAGCGATCAGCGTCGCGGAACGCCCGAAGCCGCCAGTGCCGCGAGCCCCGCGCGACGCCCGGCCTCATAGGGATCAAGCGCGGCATCCGCGGTCGCGGCGGATTCCGGCGCAGCGGGCAGGGGTGCGACGGCCGGCGTGACGATCGACCCCGCCCGGCGCGCCAGCGCGGCCATCAACTGGACCTGCCACGGATTCGCCGGGGCGCCATAGGCTGCACCCGCGACAAGCAGTCCCGGCGTCTTCGGCACGTCGCGCTGATGCAGCAGCGGTCCGTAGGCGGCGAGGACCTTCGCGGTCGACAGGGTCAGACAGCGATCGGTGTGGCGCATCGCGCACACCGTCAGGTCCGTGGCGGTGCGGACCGGCCGCATCGAGAAATGCGCGATCTCGGAGACGATCCGGTCGGGGCGCCCGCCGGGCCCGCGCCGCTCCTCGACGGTGATTCCCTGATCGACGATGCGGAGCGCCGCGATTCCCTGATCGTCGGCCAGCTCGGCGGCGCGGTACAGCGCCAGCATCCGGCCACCCTCGAGATCGTGCGAGAACCCCCATGTCTTCCAGGTCCCGTCCGGATCGACATGATCGCGATAGCCCGTGCCGAGCAGGTGATAGGGCTGATAGACGGTCTCGGCCGACGCGACGGTGCCGGCCAGGACGGCAGCGACGCCGGCCGCCGCGAGCAGGATACGCATGAGAGACCCCCCGATTCTCGGGCGAGCCTAGCCTGAGCGGGTTAACCGGCGGTTAGTCCGTCATTCCCGCAGATCCGGCGCCAGCGCCTCCGCCTCCAGCCGCGCGACCAGCACGTCGAGTGCGACCACTTCCTGCTTCGCGCCTTCGCCGAGCGGGCGCAGCGCCACCGTCCGCTCCTCGGCCTCGCGCTTGCCGAGCACGAGCAGGTACGGCACCTTGGCCAGCGAATGCTCGCGCACCTTGTAGTTGATCTTCTCGTTCCTGAGATCGCTCTCGACGCGCAGTCCCGCCGCCTCCAGCGCCGCCTTCACCTCCAGCGCATAATCGTCGGCGTCGGAGACGATCGTCGCCACCACCGCCTGCACGGGAGCCAGCCAGACCGGCATCCTGCCCGCATAATGCTCGATCAGGATACCGAGGAAGCGCTCGAACGTCCCCAATATGGCGCGATGCAGCATGATCGGGCGGTGGCGCATCCCGTCTTCGCCGACATACGACGCATCCAGCCGCTCGGGCAGCACCGTGTCGGTCTGCAGCGTGCCGCATTGCCAGGTCCGGCCGATCGCGTCGGTCAGGTGGAATTCGAGCTTGGGGGCGTAGAAGGCGCCTTCGCCGGGCAGTTCCTCCCAGCCGAACGCCTCGGTCGCGCGTCCCGTCGCGGCGACGGCGTCGCGCAGCGACTGTTCGGACCAGTCCCACATCGCGTCCGAGCCGAAGCGCTTCTCCGGGCGCAGCGCGAGCTTGATCGCGTATTCGGCGAACCCGAGATCCTTGTAGATCACGTCGAGCAGGTCGCAGAACAGCCGGACCTCGTCGACGAGCTGGTCCGCGCGCACGAAGATGTGCGCGTCGTCCTGCGTGAACTGGCGCACCCGCATCAGGCCGTGCAGTGCGCCGTGCGCCTCGTTGCGGTGGCAGCAGCCGAACTCGGCCATGCGGATCGGCAGATCGCGGTACGACTTGATGCCCTGGCGGAAGATCAGCACATGCGCCGGGCAGTTCATCGGCTTCAGCGCCATCAGCGCGCCTTCGCCGGTCAGCACCGGGCCCTCGTCCTCGACACTGGGCACCTCGTCGGGGACGACGAACATGTTCTCGCGATACTTGCCCCAATGGCCCGACTGCTCCCACTGGCGCGCGTCCATGAGCTGCGGCGTCTTGACCTCGCGATAGCCTGCGGCATCCAGCCGGCGGCGCAGATAGGCCTCCAGCACGCGCCACATCACGAAGCCCTTGGGGTGCCAGAACACGCTGCCCTGCGCCTCGCTCTGGAGATGGAACAGGTCCATCTCCTGGCCGATGCGGCGGTGGTCGCGCCTGGCGGCCTCCTCCAGCCGCGTCAGGTGCGCGTCCAACTGCTTTTTGTTGAGCCAACCCGTGCCGTAGATGCGCGACAGCATCGCGTTCTTCTGGTCGCCGCGCCAGTACGCGCCCGAGACGCGCGTCAGCTTGAACGCCTGCGGGTCGAGCTTGCCCGTCGAGGCGAGATGCGGCCCGCGGCACATGTCGAAGAAGCTGCCCGCGCGATAGACGGTCAGCTCCTCGCCCTGCGGAAGCTCGGCCGCCCATTCGGCCTTGAAGGTCTCGCCTTGTTCGGTCCACGCCGCGATCAGCGCCTCGCGCTGCCAGACCTCGCGGACGAGCGGCTCGTCGCGCGCGATGATGCGGCGCATCTCCGCCTCGATCGCCGGCAGGTCCTCCTCGGTGAAGGGGCGTTCGGCGGGTGCGAAGTCGTAATAGAAGCCGTCGTCGGTCGAGGGGCCGAAGGTGATCTGCGTGCCGGGAAAGAGATGCTGCACCGCCTCCGCCAGCACATGCGCGTAATCGTGGCGCGCGAGTTCGAGGGCGTCGGCCTCGTCCCTGGCGGTCACCAGCGCCAGCGCGGCGTCGTGCTCGAGCGGGCGGTTGATGTCGCGCAGTTCGCCATCGACCCGCGCCGCGAGCGCGACCCGCGCCAGCCCCGGCCCGATCGCCGCCGCGATCTCGGCCGGCGTGGTGCCGACCGCGACATCGCGGGCGGAACCGTCGGGCAGCGTGATCTTGAGCATGGCGGACATGACGTTCTAATATCCTGAGCATGAGCGCGGAGGCGGGCTTATGCCCCGCCCCCGATGTCGGACGCAACCGTGGAGATACCGGCGATGACGACTCGCCTGACCGCGATCCTGCCCTGCAACGATCTCGATGGCGCACAGCAATTCTTCGCGCGGCTGGGGTTCCGCTGCGATGCCGATCATGGCGATTATCGCATCCTGTCGGACGGGGCCGGCGGCGATCTCCACCTCACCGATGCGGGCGAGGGCTGGCTGGTGCCGGGCCGCAACCCGTTCGGCCTGTATCTCTATGTCGAGGATGTCGATGCGATGGCGGCGCGTTTCGCGGGCGAGACGATCGAGCGGGGCGGCCCCGAGCACAAGCCCTGGGGCATGTACGAGTTCAGCCTCAACGGCCCGGACCAGACGCTGGTCCGGGTCGGCCGGGCGAGCCGGACCAGCGTCTGAGCGAGACGATCCCAGGCAGATCCGCGTCCGCCCGCCCTGGGAAGCGGCATGCGCTGCGCCCGCGGCGAACGGCGGCGGAGACGGTGTCGATCGGGCTCACGCCTTGGGCGCGAGCAGCCTGTCGAGACCGGTGTCGCCCTTGCCGACCTTTTCGAGATGCGGGTAGCGCAGCCCGCCGTTCCACAGCACGTCGACGGTCCGGAACTGGTCGTTCTGCCTGACCAGCAGGTGGATCGGCGCGGTGCCGCCCTTGGCCGCGGTGACCGTGGCGAGCAGCAGATCCTTGTCGTAGGCGCGGCCGTCGATCGCGACGATCCTGGTGCCGATGGTCAGCCCCGCCTGGAACGCCGGCCCGCCCCACGCGACCGAGGTCACGCTGCCCGCGGTCTTGGTGCTGATCGACAGCCCGAGCGAATAGCTCAGATTGATCGCCTCGTGATGCGCCTCGCCCGATTTCCACCAGTCGGTCGGCTTGTCGACATAGACCAGCCGGTAGCCGCCGCGCGCGATCCAGTCGAGCGACGCCTTGGGCTGCACCGCATAGATATGATCGTGCAGGAAGCCCGCCCAGTCGTACGGCATCACCTTGTCGAGCGCCGCGGCGACATCGTCGAACGTGTAGGTCAGCGTCCCCCAGTCGCGATCCCGCACCCCGAAAAAGCCCCTGGCGAAATCGTCGAGCGACCTGCGGCCGCCGGTCTTCTCGCGGATCAGCTGGTCGGCATCGAGCCACATCAGCTTGCCCGCCTCATAATAATCCTCCGCCCATTGATAGTTCGTCCAGGGCTCGGGCGAGCGCTGCGACATGGTCGGATCGTTGATCGTGTCCTCGACCGGGCGCCACAGCTTGGCGGGCGCGTTCTGGTAATAGGCGGCGGTGCCGGCGAGCGCGTCGAGAACCTCCTGCTTGCTGGCGAGGCCCGAGCGCGCCTGGAGCACATAGCCCCAATATTGCGTCTGGCCCTCATAGACCCACAGCAGCGTGTCGCCCATCGGCTCGTTGTAGGTCGGTGTCCACAGGTCGGCGGGGCGACGGAACTTGCCGTTCCAGCTGTGCGTGTATTCGTGCGCGACCAGATTGCGCTCGACGACGGTACTGTCCCAGTCGGTGAAATAGTTGGCGTCGGTGCCGTCCTCGGACGAGCGATGATGCTCGAGCCCCTCGCCGCCCATCGTGTCCGACAGCCACAGCAGGAAATCGTAATGATCGTAATGCTGCGCGCCGAACACGCGCACCGCCTGCTCGACCAGCTTGCGGTGCGGGGCGAGCTGCGCGGGCGTGTAGGCGAGCTGGTCGGGGCGGTCGGCGGCGATGTCGAGGCGGACGCCGGGGGCGAGCTCGGCCGAGGTCATGTTGCGTGCGGCGAGCGTCGGCGAATCGACCAGCGTCTCGTAATCGACCACCGGGAAATCGGGATGATCGCCCGACAGGCCGGGGGCGAGCGCGGTCGCCGACTTCCAGCCGGCGGGGTAGGCGATGCTCGCCTTGACCGGGATGTCGCGGACGAAATAGCCCGCCGGATAGAGCGAGACGCTGTCCCATTCGAGGCTGAGCATGTCGGGCGTGGTCAGGATGCGGCCCTGATTGCCGGCGGTCGGCGTCAGGAACTTGAAGCTCGCGCCCAGCGACTTGGTGCCGGCGGGGACGTCGACATGGAAGGCGTAGACGTCGATCGTGTCGCGCACCCAGGGGATCTGCTTGCCGTCGGCGGTGATGACGAGTCCGTCGAGCTTGGAGATCGGGCCGGTCGGGCTGTGCGTGCCTGGCAGCCACTTCGGATAGAGCAGCGTCATCGGCCCGGTGGCGGCGACGGGAATCGTCTCCTGGACTTGATA
>CAZZZX010000184.1:0-6215 GCA_964658585.1 uncultured Novosphingobium sp. | reverse complement strand
AGCCGCGCGCACGGCACTTCCCCTATCGCAACCGCGTCATCGCGGGGCTGGCGGGCGGGGTGCTGGTCGTCGAGGCGGCGCCCCGATCGGGCTCGCTCATCACCGCCCGCCACGCCGCCGAGTTCGGGCGCGACGTGCTCGCGGTGCCGGGCTCGCCGCTCGATCCGCGCGCGCAGGGCTGCAACCTGCTGATCCGCGACGGCGCGACGCTGATCCAGACCGCCGACGACGTGATCGAGGCGCTCTCTCCGATCGATCCGCGGGCGCGGCTCGGCGAGCCGGGGGGAGGGCGCTACGCCGCCCCCGTCGCGGACGGCGACGTGGCGGCGGACGACCGCCGTGCGATCGTCGCGTTGCTCGGGCCGGTGCCGGTGCCGGTCGACGAGCTCGTCCGCCAGTCGGGCCGCGCACCCGCGATCGTCCAGACCGTGCTGCTCGAACTCGATCTGGCGGGCCGGCTCGATCGTCACGCTGGCAGCCGGGTCAGCCTCGCTTCCTGAACGCCGGACATCGGCGCCTTCAGCCTCGGGTCAGGTCGCCCGGTGCACAAGCCCTCATCCGCGCTGGGTGCGGTGCCGGCGGGCGCGAGCCGTACGCCGAGACAAGATGAAGGAGATGTCGATGTTGAAGAAGATCCTGCTCGTCGCGCTGGCCGCCGGAGCGGCGACCGCGGTCACACCCGCCCAGGCCGCGCAGGGCTGCGGCCCGGGCTTCCATCGCGGCCCCTACGGCCATTGCCGTCCCAATGGCGGCCCCGGCCCGGTCGTCGTCCCCGGCGGACTGGTCGTCGACCGCTATTACCCGGGCCGCGGCTATTGGGACGGTGCCCGTTACTGGCACCATCGCGAGCGCTGGCATAACGGCTGGCGCTATCGCTGAAGCATGAGCGCGGGGCTGCGGCGAGGACCGTTCGCGCCCCGCGCGCATTGCGCATCATATTGATCTATAGGGCTCCGATACGATGGAACTGGAGTCCGTATGAAGTCATGCCCGGTGTCGATCATGGGTGGCGTGCTCGCCCTGGCGTCCCTGATCGGCGGAGGATCGCCATCGATCGCCGCGCCGCCCACCGGCGGGACGATCGCGATCCAGCCGAGGACGGGCGACGGCGATTATGACCGCGCGATGCCAGCCTTTCTGGACGCCGCCGCCGCAGCGCTCACGGCGCGCGGCTTCACCGTGCTCGACGACCCCGCGCACGCCGCATCGGTGGTCGAGCTGACCCTCACCGAGGTGGATGTCGGCACCAGCCTGGTGCGGGATCCCCATGCCGCGTCGGTCATGGTCGGCCCGGGCGTCATCGTGCCGTTCTCGACGGGTAGATCCAGTGTCACCGCGTTGCGCCGCACCACCCTGGAATTCCGTATCCGCAGGCGATCGGAAACCGCCGCATGGGACGGCGCCGCGGTGACCGTCCGCGAGACCGGCACCAAGGCGGGCGCATCCGCGAGGGTCGCGACGGATCTCGCCGAGGCGATCCTGCGCGGCTATCCCGGCGAGGAGAAGTCCGTCATCGGCGTGCCATAGGCCCGATTATCGCAGACGTGCCGATTGGCGCAGACGTGGCGGACTGCGCGTGCGACACCCGAGCCATGCCCCGCCCCGCCGATGCGCCCGATAGGACGATATGCGCAAAGACCCCGGCTCCCGCATGTCCGCTACGCTGACCGAACGGCTGCGCGCGGAGGCGGTGCGCGCCGGCTTCGTCGCGTGCCGGATCACCGATCGCATCGACGATCCGGTGCCCGGCGCGCGGCTCGACCGGTGGCTCGCGGACGGTGCGCACGGGACGATGGACTGGATGGCGACGCGCGCCGACCAGCGCCGCTCGCCCGCGGCGCTGTGGCCCGAGGTGCGCTCGGTCGTGATGCTGGCGATGAGCTACGCCCCCGCGCACGATCCGCTCGCGCTCGCCGCGGCGCGGGCGCGGGGCCGCATCTCGGTCTATGCGCAGGGCCAGGATTATCACGATGTCGTCAAGAAGGCGCTGAAGGCGCTGGGCCGCTGGCTCGGCGACGCGTCGGGCGCGCCGCTCAAGGTGTTCGTCGATACCGCGCCAGTGATGGAGAAGCCGCTCGCCGAGGCCGCGGGGCTCGGCTGGCAGGGCAAGCACACCAATCTGGTCAGCCGCACGCACGGCAGCTGGCTGCTGCTCGGCGCGATCTTCACCGCCGCCGCGCTCGATCCGGACGGTGCCGAGACCGGCGGCTGCGGCTCGTGCGACGCCTGCCTGCGCGCGTGCCCGACCGACGCCTTCCCGGCGCCCTACCGCATCGACGCGCGGCGCTGCATCTCGTACCTGACGATCGAGCACAAGGGCCCGATCCCGCACGCGTATCGCGCCGCGATCGGCAACCGCGTCTATGGCTGCGACGATTGCCTCGCGGTCTGTCCGTGGAACAAGTTCGCGCAGGCCGGCCACGCCAATCGCGCGTTCGCCGGTCGCGCCGAACTCGCAGCGCCCGCGCTCGCCGATCTGCTCGCGCTCGACGATGCGTCGTTCCGGCAGGTGTTCGCGGGCTCGCCGATCAAGCGGATCGGCCGCGACCGGATGATCCGCAACGCGGCGATCGCGGCGGGCAACAGCGGCGCGCCGGCGCTGCTGCCGGTGCTGGCGCGATTGACGGAGGACGCCGATCCGGTCGTCGCCGAGGCCGCACGCTGGGCGGTGGATCGGATCTGCTCGGAAATCGGACGAATCGGAGAGGGGACGGGCGGGTGAAGACCGTTACTTCGCCGCCGTCCGCCGGCTCAGCGCAGCGACGCACGAGGCGCGGTCGATATCGTCGCCATTGGGCAGGCGCGCGTCGAGATAGGTGACGATCGGCGTGCCGTTCGCCTTGCCGGGGTAAAGATAGGTATCGAGCACGCAGATCGGGCCCGCGAACTGCAGGCGCCGCGCCTGGCCCTCGTGAAGATCGAGATCGGCGTCGCCGAACAGCGCGACGAGTTCGGGCGCGGTGCGGCCCATCACGCGCTCGAGCCCGGCTTCGTGCAGATTGGCGGGCCGCTCGGCGACCGGCGCGACGGAGGTCGGCGCGGTCGCGCAGCCGGCGACGAACAGGCCGAGCGACATCGGGGCGGCAAGACGGCGACTCATGCGGGGCGCAATGCCACGCCGGCAGGGGTTCGCAAACCGGCTTGCGGCGTTGCGCGTCGCCCGTGCCGCCGCTATCCGCGCCGCGACCCCCGCATCCGGAGACGCCCGTGACCGAAGCAACGCTCGACATCCTCGCCATCGGCAACGCCATCGTCGACGTGCTCGCGCCCGCGGACGATGCCTTCATCGCCGCGGAGGGGCTCGACAAGGGCCATATGGCGCTGATCGATGCGGGCCAGGCGACCGCGCTCTATGCCAAGATGGCGCCGGGCCGCGAGGTATCGGGCGGATCGGCGGCCAACACGCTGGCGGGTGCGGCGATGATGGGCGCGCGCTGCGCTTTCATCGGCCAGGTCGCCGACGACCAGCTCGGCGAGGTCTATGTCCACGATCTGCGCGCGCAGGGCGTCGCCTGCGACGTGCCGGCGCGCACCGCCGACGTGCCGACCGGGCGCTGCCTGATCTTCGTCTCGCCCGATGGTCAGCGGACGATGAACACCTATCTCGGCGCCGCCCAGTTCCTGCCCGTCGCGGCGGTGGACGAGACGCTGGTCGCATCCGCCAAGGTGCTGCTGCTCGAGGGTTATCTGTGGGATCCGGCCGAGCCGCGCGAGGCGATGAAGACCGCGATCCGCATGGCGCGCAAGGCCGGGCGGCAGGTCGCGCTCGGCGTGTCGGCGGTGTTCTGCATCCTCGGCCATCTCGCCGAGTTCCGCGCGCTGGTCGACGAGGGCGATGTCGACATCCTGTTCGCCAACGAGGAGGAGCTGCTCGCGCTGACCGGCGAGACCGGGTTCGAGGCGGCGGTGGCGGCGCTGGCGCCCAAGCTGCCGGTGCTGGTCGCGACCCGGGGCGCGGACGGCGCGATCGCGGTCGCCGGCGGTGTGCGGTACGAGGTCGGCGCCGAGCCGGTCGCGCGCGTGGTCGACACGACCGGGGCGGGCGACCTGTTCTCGGCGGGCTATCTGGTCGGCCATGTCGAGGGCCGCCCGGTCGCCGAGTGCCTGCGCATGGGCGCGATCGCGGCGGCCGAGATCATCTCGCACTATGGCGCGCGGCCCGAGGCGGATCTCAAGGCCCTGGTCGCGACGACGATGGCCTGACCGTTCCCCGGCGAACGCCGGGGAAGGGCGGCGGCGGCCGGCGGGTTCAGTGGTGCGTCACCAGCGCATCCTCGGCGGCGCCATCGTCGAAGATGCCGCGTCCGACATAGCTGCGCGAGCGGCTATAGCCGAAATAGATCAGCAGCCCGATCGCGCCCCAGCCGGGCAGCACGAGCTTGGCGGCGAGCCCGAGATACCAGTAGAGCGCGAGGCAGCCGAGGATCGCCGCCGGCGCGACCAGCCAGATCAGCGGCGTCCTGAACGGGCGGACGCGGTCCGGATCGGTGCGGCGCAGCACCAGCACCGCCACCGCGACCATCGCGAAGGCGAACAGCGTTCCCGAATTGGAATAGTCCGCCAGCTGGCCGACCGGCAGGAACGCCGCGGCAAGCGTGACGACGACGCCGGTGAAGGCGGTGACGACGTGCGGCGTGTGGAAGCGCGGGTGGACGCTCGCCAGCCGCTTGGGCAGCAGCCCGTCGCGCGCCATCACGAAGAACACGCGCGTCTGGCCGAACATCATCATCAGCACCACCGACGGCAGCGCGAGGAAGGCGGCAAGCCCGATCAGATTGCCGATACGGACATAGCCGATCGTGCGCAGCACGTGCGCCAGCGCTTCGTGGCTGCACACCAGCGGCTCGACCGAACCACCGGCGGTGATCTGCGCGCAGCGGGCGGCGAGCGCGGGCGAGCCCGGCGACAGCACCTCGCCGGCGAGGCCGGCGACGGGCTGCGCGCCGATCGTGCCGATCGCGCCCGCCGACACGAGCAGATAGAACAGCGTGCAGATCAGCAGCGATCCGATCAGCCCGATCGGCACATTGCGCTGCGGATTCTTGGTCTCCTCGGCCGCGGTCGACACCGCGTCGAAGCCGACATAGGCGAAAAAGATCGACGACGCCGCGCCGACCACGCCGATCGTCCCCCAGCCATTGGGGATGAAGGGATGGAAGTTCTGCTCGTGCAGCATCGGCAGCGCCAGCACGCAGAACAGCGTCAGCGCCGCGACCTTGATCGCGACCAGCGCCGAGGTGACGCGCGCGCTCTCGGTCGTGCCGATGATAAGCAGCCAGGTCACCAGTGCGGAGATCACAACCGCGGGCATGTTGATGATGCCGCCCTCGCTCGGGCCCACCGCCAGCCAGTGCGGCACGGTGATGCCCAGCGAATGATCGAGCAGGCCGACGAAATAGCCCGACCAGCCGACCGCCACCGCGCTCGCGCCGACGGCATATTCGAGGATCAGCGCCCAGCCGACCATCCACGCCATCAGCTCGCCCATCACGGCATAGGTGTAGGTGTAGGCCGAGCCCGCGACGGGAACCATCGAGGCGAGTTCGGAATAGCACAGCGCCGCCACCGCGCAGACGAACCCGGCGATGCAGAAGCTCAGCATCATCCCCGGGCCCGCCTTCTGCGCGGCTTCGGAGGTGAGCACGAAGATGCCCGTGCCGATCACCGCGCCGACCCCCAGCATGGTGAGCTGGAACGCGCCGAGCGAGCGGTGCAGGCCCTTCTTTTCCGCCGTCGCCAGAATCGCGTCGAGCGGCTTCACCCTGCCAAAGATCATGCGGATGCCCCTGTGCGGACGGCGCGTCATCGCTTCGTCCCGAATGCGCGCGAGCCTAACCGCTTCGCCGTATCGCGCAAGGGGCGCGGCGAGTGCTCAGCCCTTGCGGATGCGCGGGCGCCGGGTCGTCTCGCGGCCGAGCGCGAGCAGCGGCTCGCCGTCGGTCATCATCGGCAGTGGGATCGCGGCGTCCGCGGCCGCGACGGCAGAGGGAGGAAGAGCAGCCGGTGCGGGATTCGGCTTGCGCTGCGCCTTCTCGACCAGCCCCGAGACGCCGTCGCGGCGATCGAGTTCGGCCAGCACATCGGCGAAGCGCACGTTCTTCGCATCGAGCAGCACGAGGAGATGGAACAGCAGGTCGGCGGCTTCGCCGGTCAGCGCACGGTCGTCGCCGGACACTGCGGCGATCACGGTCTCGATCGCTTCCTCGCCGAGCTTC
>CAZZZX010000183.1:0-6229 GCA_964658585.1 uncultured Novosphingobium sp. | reverse complement strand
CATCGCGGACGACAAGGCGGTCTACAGCTACATGCCCGAGATCGTGCGCTACTACACCGGCGCCGAGGCACGGCTACCCAACGTCCAGACCTTCCGCTGCCGCGAGCGCGAGGGGCTGCAATACACGCTCGATCATCTCGAGGAGCTGGTCGTCAAGCTGGTCGACGGATCGGGCGGCTACGGGATGCTGGTCGGCCCGACCGCGAGCCGCGACGAGATCGAGCGCTTCCGCGCCGCGCTCAAGGCCGAGCCGCACCGCTACATCGCGCAGCCGACGCTCGCGCTGTCGACCGTGCCGACGCTGACCGACAAGGGCATCGCGCCGCGGCACGTCGATTTTCGGCCGTTCTGCCTGACCGGCGCCGACGGCGTGCGGATCGTGCCGGGCGGCCTTACGCGGGTGGCGCTGCGCGAGGGTTCGCTGGTCGTCAATTCGAGCCAGGGCGGCGGCACCAAGGACAGCCTGATCCTCTCCGACAATGTCCGTCGCCGCCAGGTCTCGGTCGGCGACATCCGGCGGCACGACTGATGCTCGCCCGCGTCGCCGCCTCGCTCTATTGGCTCGGGCGCTATGTCGAACGCGCCGAGTTCACCGCACGCCTGATCGAGGCGACGATGCGGCTCGATCTGCTGTCGGCGCGGCCCGCCGGCACCGGAGCCTGGGAGAGCGCGCTCGCCGTCGTCTCCTGCGAGGACGGCTACTGGCTGACCGGCCAGACGATCGAGCCCGAGACGGTGACCGCCTATCTCGCGCTCGATGCGAACAACCGCAATTCGATCCGCTCGTGTCTCGACAATGCGCGGTCCAACGCCAAGTCGGTCCGCACCGCGCTCACCCGCGAGGCGTGGGAGGCGATCAACCGCGCCTGGCTCGATCTGCGCAACCGCCGCACGGTCGAGGGGCCCGCCGACACGCTGGCGATGGCCGAGCGGCTGCGTGCCGAGGCGCGCGGCTTCGAGGGCGCGCTCCACCGGATGCTGCGCAACGAGGCGAGCTTCTTCGTGCGGCTGGGCGCGGCGATCGAGCGCGCCGACAACACCGCGCGGCTGATCGACGTCAAATATCATCTGCTGCTGCCCGAGGGCGAGCAGGTCGGCGGGCCGATCGACCGCGACCAGTGGACGACGATCCTTCACACCGTCTCCGCGGTGACCGCCTATCGATGGCTCTATCGCGAGGGACTGCGGCCCGGCCGCGTGGTCGATCTGCTCGTGCTGCGCCCGGAGATGCCGCGCTCGATCGCCGCGTCGTCGGAGGAGATCGTCAGCCTGCTCGGTCTGCTCGGCAAGCGGCTCGGGCGGCAGGGCGAGGCGGATCGCATGGCGCGGATGCGTCACGCGATGATCGGCCGGTCGACCGTCAACGGCATCATCGCGGGTGGCCTGCACGAGTTCCTGCAGGGCTTCGTCGCCGAGAATGCCAGGCTGGATGCCGCGATCGGCCAGCAGTTCCGGTTCGTCGGCTGATGCGTCTCCATATCGAGCATCGCACCGCCTATCGGTTCAGCGTTCCGCAGGCGCGGATCATCCAGCTGTTGCGGGTGACGCCGCCCAGTTTCGTCGGGCAGGCGGTGATCGATTGGCATGTCCAGGTCGATTGCGACGCGCGGCTGCGTACCGGGCGCGACGGTTATGGCAACGAGACCACGATGCTCTATGTCGACGGCCCGGTCGCGGCGATGACGCTGACCGTCGGCGGCGAGGTGCTGACCGAGGATCGCGCGGGCATGGTGACGGGCACCCCCGAGCCGCTGCCGCCGGGCCTGTTCCTGCGCTCGACCGCCCAGGCGGCACCCGACGCAGCGATCACCGCGTTCGCGAAGGGGATCGCGGATGCCGAGGCGACGCCGCTCGCCCGGCTGCACGCGCTCAACGAGACGCTCAACGAGCGTATCCGCTTCGACACCTCGAACGGCAATCCGCATCGCGATGCGGCGGCGACCTTCGCCGCGGGGCAGGGGGTCTGCCAGGATATCGCGCATGTCTTCCTCGCCGCCGCGCGGCTGATGGGTCATCCCGCGCGCTACATCTCGGGTCATCTGTGGCGCGGCGAGGGGAGCGAGGTGCAGCCCGCCGCCCATGCCTGGGCGGAAGCATGGCTCGACGACTATGGCTGGATCGGCTTCGATCCGACCAACGGCGTGTGCCCGACCGGCGCCTATGTCCGCGTCGCCGCCGGGCTCGACTATCACGACGCCGCGCCGGTCTCGGGTGCGCGGATCGGCGGCGGCGACGAGGCCCTGCATGTCGAGGTGGCGGTGGCGCAGGCCAGCGGCCAGTCGCAGGCCTGAGCCATGACCTATTGTGTCGGAATGCTGGTCGAGGCCGGGCTGGTGATGATCGCGGATACGCGCACCAATGCGGGCGTCGACGACATCTCCGTCTATCGCAAGCTGCACGTCCTGGCGGACGGTCCCGATCGGCTAGTCGTCGCCGCATCGTCGGGCAATCTCTCGGTCACGCAATCGGTGATCGCCAGCCTCGCCGAAGGGCTGCCGGCGACGGATGCCGAGGCGCCCCCGCGTCGCGTCGCCGACATGCCGAGCATGTTCCGGGTGGCGCAACTGGTCGGCGAGGCGGTCCACGCCTGCCGTGCCGAGATCGCCAGGCAGCTCGAGGCCGAGGATTATTCGCCGTCCTGCTCGATGCTGGTCGGCGGACGGATCGGCGACGGCCCGCTGTCGCTCTACCGACTATACTCCGAGGGCAATTTCATCGCCTGTATGCGCGAGCAGCCCTTCCTGCAGATCGGGGAGACCAAATATGGCCGCCCGATCCTCGATCGCGCGTTGCAGTACGACACGCCGCTCGACGAGGTCGTCAAGGTCGGGCTGATCTCATTCGACTCGACCCTGCGCTCAAATCTCGCGGTCGGCCGGCCGCTCGATCTGATCGCGATGCCCGCCGATCCGTCCGCGCCCGTCGTGCGGCGGCGGATCGGCAGCGACGACGCCTATTTCAACAATCTCTCGACACGCTGGTCGCTGATGCTCAACGAGGCGCGCGCGACGATCCCCGATCCGCCCTTCATGCGCGGCGGCGAATGATGTTCAGCCGCGGCTAACCGTCCGGCGGCGAGAACCGCGTCATGCGTCGCCGCGTTGCTTTTCCGATCGCCTCCGCCCTGCTGGCCGCGGCGTGCGTCCCGCACGGACGACCGCCGGTCGAGCGCGCGCCGACCCGCCGGACCGCCGCGGCGATCCCGCCGACGCGCGCCGCCGTACCCGTCGATTCGGCGACGCGACGCATGTGCCTGGCCCAGCTTTCCGCCGACGGCGCGCGCTACACGCCGCTTCCCGATCATGTCTACACCAGCCAATGCTCGGCGCTGAACGCGGTGCAGCTCACCGATATCGGGATGCCGGTCACCAATCTCGGGCCGATGACCTGTCCGCTCGCCGACGCGCTGACCCGCTGGACGCGCGATGCGACGCAGAAGGCGGCGGTCGCCTGGCTCGATTCGCCGGTGACGCGGATCGAGAGCTTCGGCACCTATTCCTGCCGTCCGATCAACAACGTGCCGGGCGCGAGACTGTCCGAGCATGGCCTCGCCAATGCCGTCGACATTTCGGGCTTCGTGCTCGCCAACGGACGCAGGATCACCGTGCTCGGCGACTGGACCGGGCCGGATCCGGACGCGCGGAATTTCCTCCATGCCGTTCATGACGCGGGCTGCCGTCGTTTTCATGTCGTGCTCGGACCCGACGCCAATGCACTGCACCGCAACCATTTTCATTTCGACATGGGACATGGCGTCGCCTGTTCCTGAGCCGAGGGTGGCGCCGGACGCCGCGCGCCGCTAGAGCCCGCCACATGAGCGACAAGAGCAAGTCCGGCCCGGCGCGCGGCACGGGGGTTCCCACGCGCGTGTTCGCCGATGCCGATGCCGAAGCGAAGGTGGCGCGCGAGGCGGTCGAGACGCCGCAGACCGTCGATCCGGCCTATCGCCTCGCCTATCAGGACGAGGATCTGCTGCTGCGCGACGATCTGCGTCCGGTCCGTTTCCAGCTCGAACTGCTCAAGACCCAGCTGATCCTCGACGAGGCCGGGATCGGCTCGACTTTCGTGTTCTACGGGTCCGCCCGCATTCCCGAGCCGGCACGCGCGGTCGCGCTGCTCGCCGCGGCGAAGACCGGCCAGCAGCGCCGGATCGCCGAGAAGCTCGCCGGCAATGCGCGCTATTACGACGAGGCGCGTGCGCTCGCCCGGATCGCCGGCCGCGTGCCCCCCGATGCGGCCGGCAAGCGCCAGTTCGTCGTCTGCTCAGGGGGCGGCCCGTCGATCATGGAGGCGGCCAATCGCGGTGCCGATGATGTCGGCGCCGAATCGATCGGCCTCAACATCGTGCTGCCGCACGAGCAGGCGCCCAACCGCTACGTCACGCCCCGCCTGTCGCTCCGCTTCCATTACTTCGCGCTGCGCAAGATGCATTTCACGATGCACGCTCGCGCGGTGGCGGTGTTCCCCGGCGGATTCGGGACCTTCGACGAGTTCTTCGAGACGCTGACGCTGATCCAGACCGGCAAGATGCGGCCCCTGCCGATCATGCTGTTCGGCCGCGCCTTCTGGGAGGAGGTCGTCAACTGGCGGGCGCTCGCCGACAATGGCGTGATCTCGCCGCAGGACCTCGACCTGTTCCGCTTCGTCGAGACGGCGGACGAGGCGTGGGCGTTCGTGCGCGACTATTGGGATCTGGACGAAGACGGCCGGGCGCAGGCGTAGGACAGCCGTCCCGACGTTTTCAAAGGGGGGACAGCGCCACGAGCCCGTGGCGGAAGGGGTTTTCGGTCCGGGCACTGCCTGAACGTCGCTCCGCCACCACGGCTTCGGTGCGGTTCCTACCCCGGCAGAAGCCGGGGAGGATCGCGCAGGCTATTTCTTGGTGTTCGCCGCGTCGCCGGTGACCGACTTCGCCGCATCGCCGCCCACGCTGCCCTTCGGATTGGCGGCGGCCTGGCCTTCGGTGATGACCGGCTGCGTCTTGGCACCTTCGCCCGTGGTGTTCTTGCCCGGCTTGGCGTCGGCGTCGGTGCCCGCCGCGACGGCGGGCGCCGCGGCGGCTGCGGTCGGCAGCGGCTTGGGCGCATCGCTCGACGCGTTCAGATAGGCGATGACGTTGGCGCGATCCTCGGGGCTGGACAGGCCGGCGAAGGTCATCTTGGTACCCGGCGCATAGGTCTTCGGGCTCTTGAGCCAGGCGAACAGCTCGTCGAAGGTCCAGGGGCCGGTCTTGGCCTTGAGCGCGTCCGAATAGCTGAAGCCCGCCTCGGTCGCGACCGGACGGCCGACCACGTCCCAAAGCTCGGGGCCGATCTGGTTGGGGCCGCCCTTCTGGTCGTTGTGGCAGGCGCCGCACTTCTTGAAGACCTCGGCACCCTTGGTCGGATCGGCCTTGGCGAGGTAGAACGCCGCCGGCTGTTCGACCGGCGCCGCGGTATCGGTCGACTCGGCCTCGACGCCTTCCACCGTATAACCCATCTTTTCGGGGCGCTCGGAGCGGAAATACTCGCCGGTGACGAGGCTGAGGCCCAGCGCGCAGCCGGCCGCGAACAGCACCCAGCCTGCAATCGTGTTGCCACGATCGCCGACGCCTTCGGAAACCCGGCGGCCATTCTTCCAGTCGGCGCCCTCGTGATCGTCGCCGTGTGTGTCCGCCATCGCCCTTGAAACTCCCCGCTCGCCGATGTCGCGGCGCATCTTGTCGCGTACCCGGGCGGGTACGGCTAGGTCGCACGATCCATAGAAAAGCGCATGGCATACCGCAAGCGCTTGCGGTGCCGCCGCGCATCGGCTTAGCCGCGCCGCCATGCAGTCCTATCCCGCCCCCGCCGAGTTGCTCGTCGCGCAGATGACCGCCGCCGCCGCCGCGGCACCGCAACGCGCGGTCGCGTTCCAGGGCGCGCCCGGCGCCAATTCGCATATCGCGATCACGCAGACCTTCCCCGATGGCCTGCCGCTGCCCTGCTACGCGTTCGAGGACGCGATCGACGCGGTGCGCGAGGGGCGCGCAGACTGCGCGGTGATCCCGATCGAGAATTCGCTCCACGGTCGCGTCGCGGACATGCATTTCCTGCTGCCCGAGAGCGGGCTGGTCATCACCGGCGAGCATTTCCTACCGATCCGCCACTGCCTGATCGGCGCCGGCACGCTCGGCGAGATCACCGAGGCGATGAGCCATCCGCAGGCGCTCGGCCAGACCCGGGCCTGGCTCAAGCGCCATGGCATCCGC
>CAZZZX010000182.1:0-6234 GCA_964658585.1 uncultured Novosphingobium sp. | reverse complement strand
CGGGCCTTGTCGGCATCAGCCTCGCGACCGCGCCGGGGCGCGCCGCCTATGTGCCGGTCGGTCATGTCTCCGGCGACGACATGTTCGGCGAGACACCGCCGCAGCTTCCCCTGAAGACGGTGACCGACAGGCTGGCGCCCGTGCTCGCCGATCCGGCGGTGCTCAAGATCGGCCACAACATCAAATACGATATCAACGTGCTGCACCGTCATGGCCTGACGATCGCGCCGCACGACGACAGCATGGTGATGTCGTTCGATCTCGACAGCGGCAAGATGCTGGGCGGGCACGGCATGGACGTGGCGGCGGCCACCCACCTCGCGCACAGCTGCACCAGCTTCAAGGACGTGACCGGCACCGGCAAGAAGCAGATCAGCTTCGCGCACGTCCCGCTCGATCGCGCGACGGCCTATGCGGCGGAGGATGCCGACGTCACGCTGCGGCTGTGGACACGCCTCAAGCCGCGCCTGCCGCACGAGGCCGCCACCCGCGTCTACGAGCTGATCGATCGCCCGCTGATCCCGGTGGTCGCGGCGATGGAGCGCGCGGGGATCAAGGTCGACCGCGATCAGCTCGCGCGGCTCTCCAGCCGGTTCACGCAGGAGATGGCGCGGCTGGAGGAGGAGATCCACGCCGCCGCGGGTCAGCCCTTCACGATCGGGTCGCCGCAGCAGCTCGGTGCGATCCTGTTCGAGAAGATGGGGCTCAAGGGCGGCAAGAAGGGTAAGTCGGGTCAATATTCGACCGACGTGACCGTGCTCGAGAAGCTGGCGGCGGAGGGCAATGCGATCTGTCGCATGGTGCTCGACTGGCGTCAGGTCTCGAAGCTGAAATCCACCTATACCGAAGCGCTGCAGGCGCAGATCAACCCGCTGACCGGCCGCGTCCACACCAGCTATTCGCTGACCGGCGCGCAGACCGGGCGGCTCTCCTCGACCGACCCCAATCTCCAGAACATCCCGATCCGCACCGAGACCGGCCGCCAGATCCGCGACGCCTTCGTCGCCGAGCCGGGCCACGTCATCCTCGCCGCCGACTACAGCCAGATCGAGCTGCGGCTGGCGGCGCACATGGCCGACGTGCCGGCGCTGCGCGAGGCGTTCGCGGCGGGCGAGGACGTCCACGCGCGCACCGCGATGGAGCTGTTCGGCGAGGTCAACCGGGATACTAGGGGCCGCGCCAAGACGATCAACTTCGCCATCCTCTACGGCATCTCGCGCTGGGGCCTGGCGGCGCGGCTCGAGATCGACGCCGATCAGGCCCAGGCGATGATCTCGCGCTATTTCGAGCGCTTCCCGGGGATCAGCGCCTATATCAACGAGACGGTCGAGCAGGCCCGCTCGAAGGGCTTCACCGAGACCCTGTTCGGCCGCAAGACCTGGTTCCCGCAGATCGCCAACAGCGTCCAGCATATCCGCCAGGGCGCCGAGCGCGCCGCGATCAACGCGCCGATCCAGGGGACGAGCGCGGACATCATCAAGCGCGCGATGGTCCGCATGGGGCCGGCGCTGACCGAAGCCGGGCTGCCGGACGTCAGGATGCTCCTCCAGGTCCATGACGAACTCGTGTTCGAGCTGCCCGAGGGTGACGTGGCGGCGGCGACGCCGGTGATTGAACGCGTCATGGCGCACGCCGCGGAGCCGATCGTCCACCTCTCGGTGCCGCTCGGCGTCGAGATCGGGACCGGGCCGAGCTGGGGCGCCGCGCATTGACGGACTGCGCCGATGCCGACGGCCCCGGCGACATCGCGCAACTGGCGCGGGGCGGCCGGACCAACTTCTTCGGCTTTCTGTTGCGGCTGGCGGCGCGGCTGCCCTTCCTGTTCATCGCCGGGCGGCTCTATGGCGCCGCGGTGCTCGGGCGGTTCGCCTATGCGACGATCGTCGTCGAGTTCGTCGGGCAGATCGCCACGCTCGGGCTCAAGCGCGGGCTTGCGCAGCAACTCGCGCTGACCAAGCGCCCGCATGTCCATGTCGTGTGGGACGGGCTGCTGGTCGGCTGGCTGGTCTCCGCGGTCGGCGCGGGCGTGCTGATGCTGTGGCCGATGCTGCTGTTCCCCAATTCGGAGGTCAATCCGCTCGACTGGCTGCTGCCGCTGACGATCTTCGGCTGGGCGGGATCGGACATCGCGCTCGCCGCGCTCGCCTATCGCGGCGACATCGGCGCGACGGTGCGCGCGCGCTCGCTGGTCGAGCCCTGGACGATCAGCATCGCGGCGGCGGGGCTGGCCTTCTATTCGCGGCGCGACGGGCTGATCCTCGCCTATGCGCTGTCCGCGGTCACCGCGCTGATCGCCTCGATCGTGCCGCTGATGCGCAGCTACGGCCTGCCGCGGGGCTGGCGGCCGCGACCGGTGCGGCTGGTCAGCATGATGCGCCGCAATGCGCCGCTCGCCGGCGCGGACGCGATCGAATGGGGATCGCGCCGGCTCGACATCGCGATCCTCGGGCTGTTCTTCTCGCCCGCGATCGTCGGCATCTATTATGTCGCCCAGCAGGTCGCGAGCCTGCCGCAGAAGCTCAAGACCAGCTTCGATCCGATCCTCGGCCCGGTCATCACCCGCGAGCTCGCCGACGACAACAAGGCGGCGGTGGCCAGGCAGGTGCGCCAGGTCGGCTTCTGGATCATCGCCGCGCAGGTCGGCATCGCGCTCGCGCTGGGCATTCCGGGCGGCGCGGTGATGGGGCTGGTCGGGCCGAAGTTCGTCGGTGGCGCCGGCGCGCTCGGCGTGCTGCTCGCCGCCGAAGCGGTCGCGGCGACCACGGTAGTGAGCGAGGCGGCGCTGATCTATATCGCGCGCAAACGCAATCTGGCGATCTCGGTGGCGATGATCGCCGGGCAGACGATCGCCTCGGTGCTGCTGATCTGGGCGATCCGCGCGATCCATCCGGTCGCCGACCTGCGCGACGACGCGATCGCCGCCGCTGGTCCGGCGATCGCGCTGCTGCTCGCGCTCGGTGCCGCCTCGATCGCCAAGGCGGGGCTGCTCGCGCGGCTGCTCGGTGCGCCGGTCTCGGGCTGGCGCTGGACGCTGCTCCCCGCCATCGCCGCCGGCGCGGTGGTCGGCGCGACCGCGACGCTGATGCCCGAATGGCTCGAGCTGGCGGTCGGCGTGCCCGCGATCCTGGCCGGTTACGGCGTGGTGATCTGGTACCGGGCGTTCGGCGCGGACGACCGGATGCTGTTCAGCCTCAAGCGTGGCGACGCGGTGCCCGCCTGATCGGCTCAATGCCGGAAGTGGCGCATTCCGGTGAACACCATCGCCAGACCCGCCGCATCCGCCGCCGCGATCACGTCGTCGTCGCGGATCGAGCCGCCGGGCTGGATCACCGCGGTGGCGCCCGCCTCGACCGCGGCCATCAGCCCGTCCGCGAACGGGAAGAAGGCGTCCGAGGCGACCGCCGAGCCGATCGTCCGCGGTTCGGCCCAGCCCGCCTTGTCGGCGGCGTCCTTCGCCTTCCAGGCGGCGATGCGCGCGCTCTCCAGCCGGTTCATCTGGCCCGCGCCGATCCCCGCGGTGCTGCCGTCCCTGGCATAGACGATCGCGTTCGACTTGACGTGCTTGGCGACGGTCCATGCGAACAGGCAGTCGGCGGTCTCCTGCGCGCTCGGCGCCCGCTTCGTCACGACCTTGAGATCGTCGCGATCAATCCGGCCATTGTCGCGCGACTGGAGCAGCACGCCGCCCGCGATGCTGCGCATCGCAAGGCCCGGACGCGCCGGATCGGGCAGCTCGCCGGTCAGCAGCAGCCTGAGATTCTTCTTCCTCGCGAACACCGCGCGTGCCGCCGCGTCGGCATCGGGTGCCGCGACGACCTCGGTGAAGATCCCCGAGATCGCCTCCGCGGTCGGTCCGTCGAGCGGACGGTTGACCGCGATGATGCCGCCGAACGCCGACACGCTGTCGCACGCCAGCGCCGCCTCGTACGCCTCGACCAGCGTCGCGCCGGTGGCGACGCCGCAGGGATTGGCGTGCTTGACGATGACCACCGTGGGCGGCCCGTCGCGGAATTCCGACACCAGCTCGAGCGCGGCGTCGGCGTCGTTGTAGTTGTTGTAGCTGAGCGCCTTGCCCTGGATCTGCTGGCCTTGCGCGATGCCCCGCACGGTCGGCCCGGCGGGCAGATACAGCGCCGCCTGCTGGTGCGGGTTCTCGCCATAGCGGAGTTCGCCGCCCTTGCGGAGCGGCAGTGCGATCGTCTCGGGGAAGAACTGGCCCTGATCGGCATGGGCGAACCAGCTCGAAATCATCGCGTCATAGGCGGCCGTCGCCGCGAACGCCTTGGCGGCGAGCTTGCGGCGCAGGTCGAGCGTCGTCGCACCGGCCTGGGCGTCGAGCTCGGCGACGATCGTCGGGTAATCCGCGGGATCGGTCGCGATCGTGACATAGGCATGGTTCTTGGCGGCGGAGCGCACCATCGAGGGGCCCCCGATATCGATGTTCTCGATGATCTCGTCGCGTTCGGCGCCCTTGGCGACGGTCTGCGCGAACGGGTAGAGATTGACCACCACCAGATCGATCGGCGCGATGCCGTGATCGACCATCGCCTGGGCGTGCGCCGCATCGTCGCGCACCGCGAGCAGTCCGCCATGGACATTGGGGTGGAGCGTCTTGACGCGGCCGTCCATCATCTCGGGGAAGCCGGTCAGGTCGGACACGTCGCGCACGGCGAGCCCGGCGTCGCGCAGCGCCCTGGCGGTGCCGCCGGTCGAGACCAGCTCGACGCCGTGGCGGACCAGCGCCGCGCCGAGTTCGGCGAGCCCGGTCTTGTCGGAGACCGAAAGCAGCGCGCGCGCGATCTTGACGTCGGACATATAAAATCCTCGTTGCTTGGTTCAGGCGGCGCGCCGGAAGGTCCAGGACAGGCTGGTGCCCCCGGACGGGGTCTCGCCCGAGACGACGAGCTGCGCGGTGGTCACCGGCCGGCCATGGCCGTCGAGCCAGATGCTGTCCTCGATCGCCAGCCCGCCGCCGCGGCAGCGGAACTGCCAGAGCGGGCCGCCGTCGATCCGCAGCAGCGCCGCCATGCCGTCCGCAGTGGCGGTCGCCTCGACGCCGGGGGCGAGGTGGAAGCGCGCCGCGAAGCCGATCGTCGCGGCGCCGCGTCCGCCGCCCGCGGGCAACAGCACGTCCTCGCCCGACAGCTCGCGCCCGTCCGCGGCGAGCGCCAGCTTGCGGCGATGGACGAGGCCGAAGCGGCGGACATAGCCGTCGTGCGCGGCCTCGATCCGGCTCGCGGTCTCCTGCTCCTGGCGGTCGAGCTCGACTTCGGTGACGCCCTTGCCGAGCGAACCGTCGGTGTGGATCGCGGTGGAATTGGAGTCCGCCAGCGTCAGCGTCGAATGCGCCGCGGTGGTGCGCAGCGCCTCGCCGATCGCGCGCGGCAGCGCCGCCCATGGCCGGTCGCCGCCGCAGTTGACGACGATGCGGTGCGGGCCGTCGGCAAGCTCGAACGCCAGCGTCGAGGCGCAGCCGCCATGACCGAGCCGGCTGGCGGGCGGCGGCGCGCAGTCGGCGACCACCACGGTGGCGCCGCCCGACAGCCGCTGGAATCCCCATTCGCGCGACTGGCGCTGCGGCCGGGTGCGGATACCCGAGCCCGCGACGACGCGCGCGATGCGATCGGCATCCAGCGGCCCGCCGCCCTGCCAGCTCGACAGCCGGCCGTCGCCCATCGTCACGCCGAGCAGCGCGGGCACCGCCTTGGCGAGCGCGACGGCGAGCACCGGCGGCGGTTCGCGCCGGCGCTCGGCATAGACCGCGACCAGACAGGCGAGCAGCTCGACCAGCATCAGCAGGTCGACGGGTGAGCGGCTGACCACGCCGCCGTCCGCGCTGACCGCGCTCGCCAGCGCACGCGCCATGCCCTGCTCGCCGCGTGCGATGCGCTGTTCGCCGCCGGGGATCATCAGCCCCGCCGCGATCAGCCCGGCGTGCGCGGCGACGCGATCGAGCCCGACCGGCGCCTTCTCGGCGACGCGGTCGAGGTGCCGCGCGCCGCGCGCCAGGGCGTTGAGCACCGCCGAGCGATAGACCAGATCGGACGAGGACAGGATCAGCGGTGCGTGCGCCAGCCAGGCGAGGATCCGGCGGCCCCACAGATCGGCACGCCAGCCGGTCTCGTCGACGGTGTCGGCATGGCCGGCGAGCCAGCGCCGCATCACCGCCTCGGCGATCGGCGCGCCGGTCTCGCGCGGTGCCGCGGCGGCGAGATCGCGCAGCCAGGCGAAGCT
>CAZZZX010000181.1:0-6235 GCA_964658585.1 uncultured Novosphingobium sp. | reverse complement strand
TCTGCGCCGCCTCGCGCATCGCCACCGCCGACTGCTCCGCCGCCGCCGCGACCTCTCCCGCCTTGCCCAGCATCCCGCGCGCCGACGCCGACGTGTGCCCGGTCTGCGCACGCAGCTGCGTCGCGCTCTGCGAGGTGTCCGACAGGATCGTCACCACGTCGCCCCGGAAGGCGCGGCTCATCTCGGCCCGCTCCTCGCGTTCGGCACGCTTGTTGATCGCCGACATCTCGGCGAGGATGATCTCCATCGCCATCGTCTCGCCGCGCTGGATCAGCTCGGCGAGCCGCCCTGCCTCGGCGGGATCGGCGACCGCCATCTCGACATGGTCGAGGATGCGCGCGATCCGGGTGATGCTGTCGAGCGCGACCATCTCGGTCGGGCCGTGCATCGCGCTGATCCGCGTGCCGGCAACCGCGATCTGGCGGACCCATTGCGCGTCCACCGTGCCGGAATAGCAATAGGTCGCCGACTGGGCGAAGGTGCGCACGAGCTGCTCGAGCTGCTCGGGCGTCGCCATCACCGCGGCGAGGCCGAGCCGGCGCGGATCGGCGAGCGCGATACGATAATGCTCCTCGATCGCTTTCCCGATCGTCGGCCCGACGCGATCCCACACCGTTCGGCGGAGCCGCTCGAGCTTGCCGTCCCGATTGTACATGGCGAGGCGCCGCTCGACCTCCTCCTGGGTCAGGCAGACATCCTCGATCGTCAGGTCGCGCATCATGCGGGTCGGCTCCGGGTTTCGGGAGAGCCTAGTCCGATCCGGTAAAAGCGGTGTTAACCCGTCGCGCCTTCGCCGACGACGCCGCGCTTGCATGGGGCGCGGCTTGGGCTAGTAGAGGCGCACCACCCAAGGGAGCATCCATGGCGCACAATCCTGCGCGACCACTCTCGCCGCATCTGACGATCTGGAAATGGGGCCCGCACATGCTGGTCTCGATCCTCCACCGTGCCACGGGAACCGCGCTCGCGATCGGCGGCGGCATCATCTTCGCCGCGTGGCTCGCCTGCGCCGCCGCCGGGCCGAAGGAATATGCCGCCTTCTACGCCTGGGTGGTCGACGGTCAGTCGGGCGGCCAGCACCTCGTCAATATTTTGGCGATGGTCATCGGCATAGGTCTTACCTGGGCGGCTTTCCAGCATATGTGTTCGGGCGTGAGGCACTTCGTCCTGGATACCGGCGCGGGCTATGAACTGAGGGCCAATCGCGCCGGCGCGTGGGCGACGATCGTCGTGTCGGCGGTCGCGACCTTGCTGTTCTGGGCGCTCATCTGGGGGCACAAGTTCTGATGCGTTCGGGAACTCCGCTCGGCCGCGTGCGCGGCTCCGGCTCGGCCAAGCACGGCCCGCATCACTGGTGGCTGCAGCGCGTCACCGCTGCGGCCAATCTGCTGCTCGTGCTCTGGTTCATGATCTCGCTGGCCCGCCTGCCGATCGTCGATCACCAGGCGGTCGTGCTCTGGCTCAAGTCGCCGCTGGTCGCGGTGCCGCTGGTGCTGCTCGTCGTCTCGGTGTGCTGGCATTTCCGCCTGGGGCTGCAGGTGTTCATCGAGGACTATGTCCATGACGAAGGCGGCAAGGTCGCGGCGCTGCTGCTGCTCACCGCCTTCACCGTCGCGATCGCCGCGCTGAGCCTCTTCTCGATCCTCAAGATCGCCTTTGGTGGGGTCGCCGCCTGATGCCCGAAGCGTACAAGATCATCGACCATGTCTATGACGCCGTGGTCGTCGGCGCGGGCGGATCGGGCCTGCGCGCGACGATGGGCATCGCCGAGCGCGGGCTCAAGACCGCGTGCATCACCAAGCTGTTCCCGACGCGCAGCCATACCGTCGCGGCGCAGGGCGGCATCGCCGCGAGCCTCGGCAACAACACGCCCGATCACTGGACGTGGCACATGTACGATACCGTCAAGGGCTCCGACTGGCTCGGCGACCAGGACGCGATCGAGTATATGGTCCGCGAGGCGCCCGCCGCCGTGATCGAGCTCGAACATGCCGGCGTGCCGTTCAGCCGCAATCCCGAGGGCACGATCTATCAGCGGCCGTTCGGCGGCCACATGCAGAACATGGGTGCCGGACCGCCGGTGCAGCGCACCTGCGCGGCGGCGGACCGTACCGGCCATGCCATGCTCCACGCGCTCTACCAGCAGAGCCTCAAGTACGACGCCGATTTCTACATCGAATATTTCGCGCTCGACCTCATCATGGAGGGCGGCGTCTGCAAGGGCGTGATCGCGCTGTGCATGGAGGATGGCAGCATCCACCGCTTCCGCGCGCACGCGGTCGTGCTCGCGACCGGCGGATACGGGCGCTGCTATTTCTCCGCGACCTCGGCGCATTCGTGCACCGGCGACGGCGGCGGCATGGTGCTGCGCGCGGGACTGCCGATGCAGGACATGGAATTCGTCCAGTTCCACCCGACCGGCATCTACGGCGCGGGGGTGCTCATCACCGAGGGCGCGCGCGGCGAGGGCGGCTATCTCACCAATTCGGAGGGCGAGCGCTTCATGGAGCGCTATGCCCCCTCGGCCAAGGATCTCGCCTCGCGCGACGTGGTGTCGCGCTCGATGGCGGCGGAGATCCGCGAGGGCCGCGGCGTCGGCGAGAACAAGGACCATATCTACCTGCACCTCGATCACATCGATCCCAAAGTGCTCGCCGAGCGGCTGCCCGGCATCACCGAGACGGGCAAGATCTTCGCGAACGTCGATCTCACCCGGCAGCCGCTGCCGGTGACGCCGACGGTGCATTACAACATGGGCGGCGTGCCCTGTAACTATCATGGCGAGGTCGTGACGCTGCGCGACGGCGATCCCGATGCGGTGGTGCCCGGGCTGTTCGCGGTCGGCGAGGCGGCGTGCGTCTCGGTGCATGGCGCCAACCGGCTGGGCTCGAACTCGCTGATCGACCTGGTCGTGTTCGGCCGCGCCACCGGCTTCCGCATCGCCGAGCTGGTCAAGCCGATGTCGAAGCACGGTGCGGTGGTGACCGCGGCGGACGAGGCCGCGCTGGCCCGGCTCGACCGCTACCGCAACGCCAGCGGCGCCACGCCGACCGCGGCGATCCGGCTCGAGATGCAGCGCACGATGCAGAAGCACGCCGCGGTGTTTCGCGACACCGCGCTGCTCGAGGAGGGACGCGAGCGGATCGATGCGGTGGTGGCGAAGATGGCCGACGTCCGCGTCACCGACCGCTCGCTGATCTGGAACACCGACCTGATCGAGACGCTCGAGCTCGACAACATGCTGCCCCAGGCGGCGGTGACGATGCACTCGGCGGCGAACCGCACCGAGAGCCGGGGCGCGCACATGCACGAGGACTTCCCCAATCGCGACGACGGCGAGTGGATGAAGCACACCATATCGTGGTTCGACGCCAAGGCCGCGGCGCCGGTCAGGATCGATTACCGCCCGGTGCACGACTACACGCTGACCGACGAGGTGGAGTATATCAAGCCGAAGGCGCGGGTCTACTGAGGAGATCGGCGATGGCGATCTGGACCTTCAACGTCGTCTGCGACCCGGATGCCAAGCTCTGGGTCGCCGTCGAGTCCGATCTTCCGGGCGTCGCCGCCGAGGGCGACACGCTGGAGGCCGTCGCGGCGAAGCTCGATCGTTTCGTGCCGCTGATGCTCGAGGAGAACGCGCACCTGATCGAGCCGGACCGACGCGCGGGCCCGCACGAGTTTAGGCTCGTTGCGCGCCACGAGATGCGGCGCAGGGCCGCGGCGTGACATCGTCTCGGGACATGGGAAGAGGCTGGTCCGCATCCTCCGAGCGCATGGCTGGCGGCGGCATCGTCATGCCAAGGGCGATCACGATGTCTGGATCGGACCGGAAGGCAACTAAAGTGACCGTGGACGACGGCACCAAATCACGCATCCTGGCCAATGCGATCCTGAAGCAGGCCGGCATCGCCGAACGCATCTGAAAGAAGAGATCATGGCCGAATTCGCACTCCCCAAGAACTCCAGGATCAGCGGCAAGGGCAAGGCGCATCACGCGACCGGCGCCGCCAAACCGCGCAAGTTCAGGATCTATCGCTGGGATCCCGACACCGGCGAGAATCCGCGCTACGACACCTACGAGCTCGATCTCGAGCAGACCGGGCCGATGGTCCTCGACGCGCTGCTCAAGATCAAGAACGAGATCGATCCGACGCTGACCTTCCGCCGCTCGTGCCGCGAAGGCATCTGCGGGTCGTGCTCGATGAACATCGACGGCACCAACACGCTCGCCTGCACCAAGGCGATCGAGGACGTGAAGGGCGAGGTCAAGATCACGCCGCTGCCGCACATGGACGTCATCAAGGATCTCGTCCCCGACTTCACGCACTTCTACGCGCAGTACGCCTCGATCCAGCCCTGGCTGCAGACCGTCACGCCCGCGCCCGCGGGCAAGGAGCGGCTCCAGTCGCCCGACGATCGCGCCAAGCTCGACGGGCTCTACGAGTGCATCCTGTGTGCCTGCTGCTCGACCTCGTGCCCGAGCTACTGGTGGAACAGCGACAAGTTCCTCGGCCCCGCGATCCTGCTCCAGGCGTATCGCTGGCTCGCCGACAGCCGCGACGAGATGACCGGCGAGCGGCTCGACGAGCTCGAGGATCCGTTCCGCCTCTATCGCTGCCATACGATCATGAACTGTGCGAACGTCTGCCCCAAGGGGCTCTCGCCCGCCAAGGCGATCGCCGAGATCAAGAAGCTGGAAGTCGAGCGGGTCGTCTGACCGCGTGGTGACGGGCGAGCGCCCCGACGGTCCGGTCCGTGACGGCCCGGATGCCGACGGTTTCTACGGCTGGACCTTCGATGGCGAGGGTTTCAACGCCTATCTCGGCCGGATGCTGACGCGCGCCGAGGGCGATGGCGTCCGCGTCCGCGTCGCGACCGGGCCGACGCGCGGCAACGTCCAGGGCTTCATCCATGGCGGCTTCCTGCTCGGCTTCCTCGATCAGGCGCTGTTCGTCGGACCGGTGGCGATCGGCCGGCTCGCATTCGCATCGGCGGTGACGCTCAATCTCGCGACCCAGTTCGTCGGCGCCGGGCGCATCGCCGCGCCGCTCGACTGCATCGTCGAGGTCGTCGGCGAAACCGGGCGGATGCTGTTCCTGCGCGGCACGATGGAGCAGGGCGACCGGCTCGTGCTGAGCTACCAGGCGACCTTGCGCAAGCACGGCCCGCGGACGGCATGACGAGGGTTCTCGCGCGCTATGACGAGCTCGTCGCGGGCGGAGAACTGCGGCCCGATGCGGTCCAGCGCACGGTCGCCGCGCGGCTCGATCGGCTCGCCGCCGATCTCGAGGCGCGGCCGCAGCGCGGATCGGTGCTGTGGCGGGTGCTGCGCAAGCGCCCCGAGCCGATCCGCGGCGTCTATCTGTGGGGCGGGGTGGGGCGCGGCAAGTCGATGCTGATGGACCTGTTCTACGGCTGCCTCGACATCGCCGCCAAGCGCCGCGTCCATTTCCACGAGTTCATGCTCGAAGTCCACGATCGCCTCCGCGTCGAGCGATCGCGCGAGGTGCCCGATCCGGTGATGCCGGTCGCCGACGCGCTGGCCGACGAGGTCCGGCTGCTCGCGTTCGACGAGATGGTGGTGACCAATTCGGCCGACGCGATGATCCTCTCGCGCCTGTTCACGCGGATGATGAGCCACGACGTGACGGTGATCGCGACCTCGAATCGCGCGCCCGGCCAGCTTTACCTGAACGGCCTCAATCGCGAGCATTTCCTGCCCTTCATCGCGCTGCTCGGCGATCGGCTCGACGTGATCGCGCTGGATGGCGACACCGATTACCGGCTTGCGCGGCTCGCCGGTTTCCCGACCTGGTACGTGCCCAACGGCACCGCGGCGACCGAGGCTTTGTCCCGCGCCTTCTTCCGCCTCACCGACTTCCCGGTCGGCGACGGTGCCAACGTGCCCGCCGAGGATCTGCCCGTGCAGGGCGGCCGCGTGCTGCATGTGCCCAAGGCGGTGAAGGGCGTCGCGGTGTTCTCGTTCGCGCGGCTGTGTCGCGAGGCGCGGGGTGCGGCGGACTATCTGGCGATCGCGCGCCACTATCATACCGTGATCGTGGTCGGCGTGCCGCTGCTCGACGCGGAGCGGCGCAACGAGGCGGCACGCTTCAAGATCCTCGTCGATGCGCTTTACGAGCATGGCGTCAAGCTGCTCGCCGCCGCCGATGCCGAGCCCGAGGCGCTGTATGTCGACGGCGACGACGCCTTCGAGTTCGAGCGCACCGTCTCG
>CAZZZX010000180.1:0-6241 GCA_964658585.1 uncultured Novosphingobium sp. | reverse complement strand
ATCAGCTTGAACGGCATCCGCTCGACATAGGGCGAGGCGCCGGCTCCGACCCCATAGGACCAGTTGCGCGTCTCGCGCAGGTCGACCCCCAGTCGCGACGTGATCGGCGAGCCGCCCAGCACGTCGTTGGCGGCGTTGAGCGCGACGAGACCCTGCGTGCCTTTCCGCTCCAGCACCGCGCCTGCATAGATCACCGACTGCGCCGAGCCCGGCCGGTCGAGCAGGACGATCCGCGGCCGCGGCGCCGGCACCGGCACCGCGAAATCCTTGATCCCCGCAGGTCCGGTCGCCGCCCAGCTGCCGAACCGCGCCTCGAGCAGCGGCTGGATGTCGGCGAGCGGCCGATCGCTGACGATGAAGATCGTCGCATCGGACGGCCGCACCCATTTCGCCTTGAACGCGGCGAGATCGGCCGCCGTCAACCGCGCGACCACCGCGGGATCGCCCGATCCGCTGCCCGGCACGCCATAGGGATAGTCGCCGTAGATCAGCCCCGGCAGCGTCCGCCCGGCGAGCCCGGTCGGATCGGCGATCTCGGAGCGGATGCCGGTCAGCTCCTGCACGCGCACCCGCTCGAGCTCGGCGAAGCTCGGGTCGAGGGTCACGTCGGCGAGCAGGTCCAGCCCCGGCGCGAGATTGGCCGAGAGTCCGGCGAGCGAGATCGCCGAGCGGTCCATCGAGGCGGTGGTATCGATCGAGACGCCGAGCCGCTCCTGATCGGCGGCGATCTCACCCGAACTGCGCGTCCTGGTGCCCTCCTCGAGCATGTCGAGCATGAAATTGTCCGTGCCGAGCGCGGCGCGCGGATCGGCGGCATGGCCGGCATCGAAGCTCAGCACGATCCGCGTGAGCGGCAGCGGGCCGCGCTGCGCATAGACGATCGGGATGCCGTTCGTGAGCTCCGCCCGCACGATCGGCGGGAACTGCAGCGCCGCGATGTCGCCGACCGCCGGCATCGTGCGCGGCGTCCTGACCGCGGGTGCGCCGCTCGCCGCGGGTGCGGGCGCGACAGCGGGGGCGGCGGCGTTGACCGCGACCGCCTTGGCCTGCTCCTCGGCGGCGCGCGCACCGGGTTCGACGGTCAGCGTGAAGGCGGGGCGCTCGAGCCATTTCTTCGCGACCGCCTGCACGCTCGCCGGGGTCGCCGCCGCGTAGCGCGCGAGCTGCTTCTCGAAGAAGCCGGGATCGCCCGCATACAACGCGCCGGTCGCCAGCGTCGCCGCGCGCCCGCCATTGCCGCCGAGCTGCTCCAGCCCGAACAGCCGCTGCGCGACCTCCTGCGTCACCGCACGCTGAAGCTCGTCCGCGCTCGGCCCGTGCGCGATCAGATCGGCGACGATCGCATCGACGCGGCGGTTGACCAGTGCGGGATCGACGCCGGGCTTCACGTCGATCTGGATCTCGAAGATGCCGACACGCTCGAGCGGCTGGATGCTCGCGCTCGCCGACACCGCCAGCTTCTCGCCGCGCACGAGCACATCGTCGAAGCGCGACGAGGCGAGCCCGCCCAGCACGCTGGCGAACAGGTCGAGCGGTACCATGTCGGGATCGGTCAGGCCGGGCACCGCCCATTCGCGCTGGATGCGCACCGTCGCGACCTGATCGTGCAGCACCGCACTCTTCGGCGCCGCGAGCGTCGGCACGATCGCGGGCGTCGGCACCGGCTGCGGCCCGCGCGGCAGATCGCCGAAATAACGCTCGGCCAGCGTCCTGGCCTGGTCGGGATCGACGTCGCCGGCCATCACCAGCACCGCATTGTTCGGCCCGTAATGCCCCCGGAACCAGGCGCGGACATCCTCAAGCCGGGCCGCGTCGAGATCCGCCATCGAGCCGATCGTGGTGTAGTGATAGGGGTGGCCGTCCGGGAAAAGCCCCTCCAGCTCGGTATATTGGGTGAGGCCGTAGGGCTGGTTGTCGTCCTCGCGCTTCTCGTTCTGGACGACGCCGCGCTGGCGGTCGAGCGTCTGCTGGCCGACCGCGCCGAGCAGATGACCCATCCGATCGCTCTCCAGGAACAGCGCGAGCGGCAGCGCCGGGGTCGGCACCGTCTCGAAATAATTGGTGCGGTCGAAGAAGGTCGAGCCGTTGATGTCGGTCGCGCCGGCGTTTTCCAGCGGCTTGAACACCCCGCCCGGCACGTTTTCCGAACCGTAGAACATCAGATGCTCGAACAGGTGCGCGAAGCCGGTCTTGGTCGCGGGCTCGTCCTTCGAGCCGACATGATACCAGACCTGCACCGCGACCAGCGGCGCCGAGTGATCGGTCGAGACGACGACGCGTAGCCCGTTGGCGAGCGTGAATTCGGTGTAAGGCAGCTTCACCTGCGCCGCGATCGCGCCGATCGGCGCGGGCGGCGCCATCGGCGATGCGGCGATCGCGGGCATGGCGGTGGCGAGCAGCAACGCAGCAAGTGTCGGACGCATAAGGGAAACCTCGGTCATACCGGCGGCAAGGGGGAATGCCGCGCGAGCAGGCGGTCAGGCTTGGCCGACGATGTGCGGGCTGGCAAGGGAATCGCGCTTGCGCGGCGGCGGGGCGACGATAGGAGCGGACGATGATCCGCCGCGCCATCGCCGTCCTTGCCGGCTTGCCCGCCGCCGCGCTCGCGCTGCCGGTGCCGGCCGCGCCGCCCGCCACCTTCACCGCGCAGGCGTTCCGCGCGCATGTCGCCTTCCTCGCCGACGATCTGCTCGAGGGGCGCGATATCGGCAGCCGCGGCCACGAGATCGCGGCGCGCTACGTCGCCGAGCGCTTCGCCGCGATGGGGCTCAGGCCCGCGGGCGATCCGGACGGCAAGGGCGGCGTCGGCTGGCTGCAACGCATCACCTTCCGGAAGACCGGGCCGATGGGCGCGGCGAGCACGGTGGCGATCCGCGGCCCGGACGGCAGGCAGATCTTCCGCCACGGGATCGACGCGAACATCCTGCCCAACGCGGCCTATCCCGACGGCTCGATCGAGGCGCCCCTGGTCTTCGCGGGCTATGGCGTCGACGCACCGGCCGAGGGCATCGACGACTTTGCCGGGCTCGACGTGCGCGGCAAGATCGTCGTCGAACTCGCCGGAATGCCCGCCGGCGTGCCGAGCGAAATCGCCGCGCACCTCTCCGACACCAAGCGCGCGATGGCCGAGCGTCGCGGCGCGATCGGCGTGCTGCGCATCGAGACGATCGAGAGCGCCAGGCTGCACCCGTTCGCCCGATCGCTGCACGATGCGGGGATGCCGACCTATGCCTGGGTCGGCCCGGACGGCAAGCCGCAGGTCGAGGGCGGCGGCGTGCGCGCCTATGCCACGGTCGATGCCAAGGTCGCGGCGGCGATGTTCGCGAACGCGCCGAAGCCGCTCGCCGCCGTGCTGGCGGAGGCGGCGACCGCGGGCGCCAGACCGCACGGCTTCGCGCTCGCGACGACCGCGACGATCACGCAGGACGCGCCGGTCGGCCGGATCACCAGCCTCAACGTCGTCGGCATCCTGCCCGGCGGCGATCCCGCGCTCGCCGCGCGATACGTCGTGCTGTCGGCGCATCTCGATCATCTCGGCATCAGGCCGCCCGCGCCCGGCGATACCCCGGCGACCGACCGCATCTACAACGGCGCGCTCGACAATACGGCGGGCGTCGCCACGATGCTGGAGGTCGCGCGCGCGATGGCGCAGGCCAGGACGCCGCCGCGCCGATCGGTGGTGTTCCTGGCTTCGACCGGCGAGGAAAAGGGACTGCTCGGCGCGGATTACTTCGCCAGCCACCCGACCGTCCCGGCGGACGCGATCGTCGGCAATGTCGATCTCGACATGCCGCTGCTGCTCTATCCTTTCACCGACCTCGTCGCGTTCGGAGCGGACCACAGCACGCTGGGGCCGCTGGTCGCCGCCGCGGTCGGGCCGATGGGGCTCAAACTGTCGCCCGATCCGATGCCCGAAGAAACGATCTTCGTGCGCTCGGACCATTACCGCTTCGTGCGCCGGGGCGTGCCCGCGGTATTTCTCGCCACCGGCTTCGCCAATGGCGGTGCCGCAGCATGGCGGACGTTCCTCGCCGGCAACTATCATCACCCCGGCGACGACATGAGCCAGGCGATCGACTGGGCGTCTGGCGCGCGCTTCGCCGAGGCGAACTATCGCATCACCGAGGCGATGGCCGACGCGCCCGTCGCGCCGCAATGGTATCGCGGCGATTTCTTCGGCGATCTGTACGCGCCCGGCGCGGTGAAGGCGGTGCGCTAGCGTCCAATCCAATCACGCCGATGCCCTCAGTCCCGCGGAGTCGCCCGATGCCCATACACCGTCCTTCACTCCCCGAACTCGCGCTCCGCTATTTTCGCAAGGAGCCGAGCGCGCTGGAGCCCGAGGAGCGCAACGTCCTCGACAGCTTCACCGCCGGCCGGCCGATCAGCAGGCACGCCGCCGATCTGGAGGAGGCGCAGGCGACGCTCGGCGATCGGCTGGCCGATCGCGTCGCCGCGGTGGGCGGCTCTTGGAGCTTCATCATCGTCTTCCTGCTCGTCCTCGCCGGCTGGATGGCGCTCAATTCGGGTATCCTGCAGCGCGTCGACCTCGCCTTCGATCCCTACCCCTTCATCTTCCTCAACCTGATGATGTCGCTGATCGCGGCGCTCCAGGCGCCGGTCATCATGATGAGCCAGAACCGCCAGGGCGACCGCGATCGCGTCGCCGCCAGCCACGATTACGAGGTCAATCTGCGCGCCGAACTCGAGATCATGCGGCTGCACGACAAGATCGACGCGCTGGTGGCGCGGCTCGACGCGAAAGCCGAGTGAGCACCCTTGTGTGACATAATAGACACACCATATGCGGTCCGAACCAGTCTCCGGGGAGTCCCATGAACCTCGACCTCTATACCGATCGCGCCAAGGGTTTCCTCCAGTCCGCCCAGACGGTGGCGATCCGAAACGACAATCAGCGCATCGCGCCCGAGCATCTCCTCAAGGCGTTGCTCGAGGATAGCGAGGGCATGGCCGCGGGGCTGATCGCGCGCGCAGGCGGTCAGGCCGACGTCGCGGTGCGCGCGGTCGACGCGGCGATCGCGAAGCTGCCCAAGGTCTCGGGCTCGGGCGCCGGCGCGCCGCCGGGGATCGACAACGACACCGTGCGGCTGCTCGACCAGGCCGAGCAGGTCGCGAAGAAGGCCGGCGACAGCTTCGTCACGGTCGAGCGGATGCTGCTCGCCTGCGTGCTCGCCTCGACCACCGCCGCGGGCAAGGCGCTGGCCGATGCGGGCGTGCGCGCGGAGGCACTCAACGGTGCGATCAACGAACTGCGCGGCGGCCGTACCGCGGATACAGCGTCCGCCGAGGATCGCTACGACGCGCTCAAGAAATTCGCGCGCGATCTCACCGAGGCGGCGCGCGCGGGCAAGCTCGATCCGGTGATCGGCCGCGACGAGGAGATCCGCCGCACGATCCAGATCCTCGCGCGGCGGACCAAGAACAATCCGGTGCTGATCGGCGATCCCGGCGTCGGCAAGACCGCGATCGCGGAAGGGCTCGCGCTGCGCATCGCCCATGGCGACGTGCCCGACACGCTCAAGGACCGCCAGCTCATGGCGCTCGACATGGGCTCGCTGATCGCCGGTGCGAAATATCGCGGCGAGTTCGAGGAGCGGCTCAAGGGCGTGCTCGACGAGGTCAAGGGCGCCGACGGCCACATCATCCTGTTCATCGACGAGATGCACACGCTGATCGGCGCGGGCAAATCCGAGGGTGCGATGGATGCCGGCAACCTGCTCAAGCCCGCGCTCGCGCGCGGCGAGCTGCACTGCATCGGCGCGACCACGCTCGACGAGTATCGCAAGCATGTCGAGAAGGACCCCGCGCTCCAGCGTCGCTTCCAGCCCGTCATGATCGACGAGCCGACGGTCGAGGACACGATCTCGATCCTGCGCGGCCTCAAGGAGAAGTACGAGCTCCACCACGGCGTGCGGATCACCGACGGCGCGATCGTCGCGGCAGCGACGCTCAGCAACCGCTACATCACCGACCGCTTTCTCCCCGACAAGGCGATCGACCTGATGGACGAGGCCGCCTCGCGGCTGCGCATGGAGGTGGAGAGCAAGCCCGAGGAGATCGAGGCGCTCGACCGCCGTATCATCCAGCTCAAGATCGAGCGCGAGGCGCTGAAGCGCGAGACCGATCGCGCCTCGCAGGATCGCCTCGCCACGCTCGACCATGATCTCGCCCGGCTGGAAGCGGAGTCCGCGGCGCTGACCACCCGCTGGCAGGGCGAGAA
>CAZZZX010000179.1:0-6287 GCA_964658585.1 uncultured Novosphingobium sp. | reverse complement strand
CGGCCCGGCGCGCCGAAGCGGCCGACTTCACCGACCGAATAGGGCGGGAAGTTGTAATGCAGCATGAAATGCTCGTAGCGCAGCCCGGTCAGGCCATCGATCATCTGCTCGGATTCCTTGGTACCCAAGGTGCAGGTCGCGATCGTCTGGGTCTCGCCGCGGGTGAACAGCGCCGAGCCGTGCGCGCGCGGCAGGAAATGCGCGGTCGCCTCGATCGGACGGACGGTGCGCGTGTCGCGCCCGTCGATGCGGCGGCCTTCCTTGAGGATCGCGCCACGGACGATGTCGGCCTCGAGCTTCTTGACGAGCTTGCTGGCGACCATCTGCTCCTGCGGGCTCTTGGACGACATCGCCGCCTTCGCCTTGGCACGCGCCTCGCCGAGCGCGGTCTGGCGCTGCTGCTTGTCGGTGAGCTTGTACGCGGCGGCGATGTCGTCGCCGATCAGCGTCTTTAGCTCTGCCTTGGTCGCGGTCTTGTCGTCGCCGGCCTTGAGTTCCCAAGGCTCCTTGGCGGCCTTCTCGGCGAGCTTGATGATCGCATCGATAACCTGCTGCGACGCCTTGTGCGCGAACATGACCGCGCCGAGCATGACCTCTTCCGACAGCTCCTTGGCTTCGGATTCGACCATCATCACCGCATCGTAGGTGGCGGCGGCGACGAGATCGAGTTCGCCGGTGGCGACTTCGGCATCGGTCGGATTGAGCTGGTACTCGCCGTCCTTGTAGCCGACGCGCGCCGCGCCGATCGGGCCCATGAACGGCACGCCCGAGATCGTCATTGCCGCCGACGCCGCGACCAGTGCGAGGATGTCGGGCTCGTTCTCGCCGTCATAGGAGAGGACGTGGCAGATGCAGTTGATCTCGTTGTAGAAGCCCTCGGGGAAGAGCGGGCGGATCGGGCGGTCGATGAGGCGGGAGACGAGCGTCTCCTTCTCGGTCGCGCCGCGCTCGCGCTTGAAGAAGCCGCCGGGGATGCGGCCGGACGAGAAATACTTCTCCTGATAGTTGACGGTGAGCGGGAAGAAGTCCTGCCCCTCCTTCACCGATTTGGCGGCGGTCACCGCGCACAGCACGACCGTCTCGCCGAGCGTCGCGAGCACCGCGCCGTCGGCCTGGCGGGCGACGCGGCCCGTCTCCAGCGTGAGGGTCTTGTCGCCCCACTGGATTTCCACCTTCTTGGTATCGAACATCTGATTTCCTTCACCCGGACGCCCGATGCGGCCGGGACCTGTGTGCGGACTATCCGGTCCGCGCGGCTCGGGACCATCGGTCCGGCCCCTTGGCGGTGAATGGCCGGATCGCCATGCCGCCGATGCGAAACGGCCCGCCGGAAGGGCGGGCCGTTCGTAACTTACTTGCGAAGGCCGAGCTTCGCGATGAGATCGGCGTAACGCTGCACGTCCTTCTTCTTCAGATAGTCGAGCAGCGAGCGCCGCTTGTTGACCATCATCAGCAGGCCGCGGCGGCTGTGATTGTCCTTGGCGTGGCCCTTGAAATGCTCGGTCAGGTTGCGGATGCGCTCGGTGAGGATCGCGACCTGGATTTCGGGCGAGCCGGTATCGGTCTCGGCGCGGGCATGTTCTTCGATAACCGCGGTCTTGCGTTCGGCAGTGATCGACATCGTCTGACTCCTATCTAGAGGTTGAAGCCGCGCACCACCTTGAGCCCCGTCCCGTCGCTTTCGACGAGGGCGACCGGAACAGACAGTTCGGTCGCGAGGTAGAGGCCGGGCGGTGCAGCGGTCCCGATCGTTCGACGCCCCTGGCGGAGCGCCCCTGCCTGATCGGGGGTGACGGATAGAGCCGGGATGTCGTCCAGCCCCGCCGCCAGCGGCAAGAGTGCCTGTTCAAGGGTGCGGCCCTTAGCGAGTTCCGCCAGAGTGTCCAGCGAAATCGCCTGGGGGAGGGTGAACGGGCCGGCCTTGGTGCGACGGAGCATCGTGACATGGCCGACCGTGCCGAGCGCGAGCGCGATATCCCGCGCGAGCGAGCGGACGTAGGTGCCCTTGGAGACGGTGGCGGTGAACGTGGCCTGGTCCAAAGGAAGCGGAGGAGTGAGCTGCAACCCTCGCCCGCCTCCGCGGGAGAGAGCAGGGTGAGGGGTTTCCTCGTCGTCGCTACGGAGCGAATGGATCGTCACGCTCCGGCTCGCCAGCACCACCTCTTCGCCCGCCCGTGCCAGGTCATAAGCGCGCCTGCCGTCGACCTTGAGCGCCGAATAGGCCGGCGGGACCTGCTCGATCGGTCCGGTGAAGCGAGGCAGCACCGCCTCCAATGCGGCGCGGGTCGGTCGCACGTCCGATGTGGCGATGGCGATGCCTTCCAGATCGAGCGTGTCGGTTTCGACGCCGAACCCGACGGTGAACGCATAGCCCTTGTCCGCATCCAGCATCCGCCCGCTGAGCTTGGTCGCCTCGCCCAGCGCGATCGGCAACACGCCCGAGGCGAGCGGATCGAGCGTGCCGCCGTGCCCGACCTTGACCTTGGCATAGCCGCCCTGACGCAAGGCGCGCTTGACCGCCGAGACGATGTCGGTGGATCCAGGCCCCACGGCCTTGTCGACGACCAGCCAGCCGTGAAGCGCGGGGCCGTCGCGCGGCGGTGCCTCGGTCAGGAGCGGCCCCCGGCCGCCGGCCATTCGCCGCGCAGGATCGAGTAGATCGCGCTGTCGCGGACGTGCCCCGTCCAGGTCACGACATGACGGCGCAGCACGCCCTCACGCACCGCGCCGAGCTTGGCGAGTGCCGCCTGGCTGCGTGCGTTGCGCGTGTCGACGCGGAATTCGACCCGGTCGAACCCGCAGGCGAAGGCGTGGCCGATCATCAGCGCCTTCATCCGCGCGTTGATGCCCGTGCCGCGGACGTGCGGCGCCAGATAGGTCGTGCCGATCTCCAGCGCACGGTGCGCGGGATGAATGTTGAGATAACCCGACATGCCGACCACGACCCCGCCGACGATCACGGCGAGCATCGACTTGCCGCTCGCGTCGATGAGGTTCGAGAAGCTGCGATCGAACGCCTCGCCCGAATAATTGCGGACATAGATGTCCCAGATGGCGGGATCGGTCGCGCACGCCGAGCGCAGCGGCTCGCGATGCGCCTCGACGAGCGGCTGGAGGCGGAGCTCGCGGTCGTTCAGCAGGCGCGACAGCGCGGTCGCATCAGCCACGCCATTGCGCCATGTAATGGCGGCGGCACAGCGCGACATAGCGGTCGTTGCCGCCGATCTCGGTCTGCGCGCCCGCGGTGACCGCGGCGCCGTCCGCATCGATCCTGAGGTTCATCGTCGCCTTGCGCCCGCACATGCACACCGCCTTGATCTCCTGCAGACTATCGGCGAGCGCGAGCAGCGCCGCCGATCCCTCGAACAGTTCGGCCCGGAAATCGGTCCGCAGCCCATAGCACAGTACCGGTACGTCGAGCTCGTCGCAGACCCGCGCGAGCGCGAGCACCTGAGCGCGGGTGAGGAACTGGGCCTCGTCGACCATCACGCAATCGAGCGGCAACGCTGCGGCGATCAGCGCGTGGAGATCGGTATCTGCGGCAAACGGGAGCGCATCGGCGCCGAGCCCGATCCGCGAGTGGATGCGGCCGACGGCATCGCGATCGTCGAGCGCCGCGGTGAACAGCATCGTCCTCATCCCGCGCTCGCGATAGTTGAAGTCGGTCTGGAGCAGCGTCGTCGATTTGCCGGCGTTCATGCTGGCGTAGTAGAAATAGAGCTTGGCCACGGCGTCACGGCACCGCTTCGACGCGTACCGGACTGTCGTCGCCCGCCGGGCGCGCCAGCTTGCGGCCGAACGTCGCGAGGCCCTCGACCGGCCGGGTCGCGGCGGGATGGACGAAAGCGGCGAGTTCGCCGCGCGTCAACGCCCATCGCACATCATCGTCCGCCTCGACGACGACCGCCGAGAGATTCGCGATCGCCGTCAACGACCTCGTGATCCTCGCGCGATCCATGCCGTAGCGCGAGGGCAGCACCCATTCTGTCTCCACAAGCACCGCCAGGCTCACGAAGATATCGTTCCGCTCGAGCAGCCGTGCGGCGCGTGCGAGTTGCTCGTCGTCGTCACCGACGATGAGCCGGACGATCACATTGGTGTCGACCGCGATCAACGCTCAGACCCGCCAGTCCTCGAACAGCTCGCCGATGCGCGATGTCATGTCTTCGGACAGGCACCACCGGTCCCGGATAGCGGGGTACGCGGCGGCGGAACTCCTCGTAGCTGATCTTTTCACGCGGTGGTTCGAGCGCCTCGATGAAGATACGTCGCCCTTCGCGCGACAGGCGAAGGGCCGCGCCCGGATTGAGGCGCAGTGCGTCGCGTACGTCCTCCGGAATGACGATCTGGCCTTTGGAAGACAATTTGATCTCGACGGCCATCGAGGTAAGATGCGTCTTACCGACGTGGCCGTCAATCGCCGCCACCGAGATCCTGCGCTACCTTGGGGTCGCGCAGCAGCCTGTCGATATGGCTGCCCTCGTCGAAGCTCTGATCGGCGAGGAACTTGAGCCGGGCGGCGAACTTGAGCTGGACGCGCTTGGCCACCTCGCGCTGAAGATAGGCGGTATTGGTGCGCAGCGCCTTGAGCACCGCCTCCTCGTCCTGGCCGAGCAGCGACTTCACGAACACGGTGGCGTGCTTGAGATCCGGGGACATCCTGACCTCGGTCACCGAGACGGTATGGCTGGTCAGCGTCTCGTCATGCACGTCGCCGCGCATCAGGATCTCGGAGAGGATATGGCGCATTTGCTCGCCCACGCGCAGCAGGCGGACGGACTTGCCTTCGGTGGGTTCGGCGTGGCGCATTTTCGCCTCCAAACCCTCTCCCGCCTGCGGGAAAGGGAAGGGTGAGGGCCTTCTTCTCGTCATCGGCGAAGGAGGAAGAAGACCCTCACCCTCCCGCTTCGCAGGAACGCTCCCTCTCCCGCACGCGGGAAAGGGCTCAGGCGCCTAAAGCGTCCGCTCGCGCATCTCGACCTCGAACGTCTCGAGGAAGTCCCCGGCCTTGATGTCGGTATGGCTCTCGAAGGTCACGCCGCATTCCAGGCCCGCGCGGACTTCGGGAACGTCGTCCTTGAAGCGTCGCAGCGAGGCGATCGTGCCGTTGTAGATGATGACGTCCTCGCGCGTGATCCGTGCACGCAGCGCCTTGCGGATGAAGCCCTCGACCACCAGCAGCCCCGCTGCGCGGCCATGCTTGCCCGCCGAGAAGACCTCGCGGACCTCGGCGCGGCCGACGACATGCTCGATCGCCTCGGGTCCCAACTGGCCCGCCATCGCCGCGCGGATCTCGTCGAGCAGATCGTAGATCACGTCGTAATATTTGAGCGCGACCTGATCGCGGGTGGCGAACTCGCGCGCCTTGGCGTTGGCGCGGACGTTGAAGCCGATGATCGGCGCACGGCTCGCCGCGGCCAGCGTCACGTCGCTCTCGGTGATCCCGCCGACGCCCGAATGCAGGATGCGGACCTGGATCGCGTCGGTCGAGATCTTGTTGAGCGAGCCGACGATGGCTTCCACCGAGCCCTGCGTATCGGCCTTGACCACCACCGGGAACTGCTGCGCCTGCTTCTCGCGGAGCGACGAGAACATCGTCTCGAGATTGGCGGGCGCGGTGGTGGTGCGCTTGCGCTGGATGACGCCGGCGCGATACTCGGCGACCTCGCGGGCGCGGGCCTCGTTCTCGACCACGCTGAGCGGATCGCCCGCCCCCGGGACACCCGACAGACCGAGCACCTCGACCGGCGCGGACGGACCCGCGATCTTGATCTGCTGGCCCTTGTCGTCGATCATCGCGCGGACCTTGCCGCTCTCGGCGCCGACCACGAAGATGTCGCCGACCTTGAGCGTGCCCTTGTTGACGAGGATCGTCGCGACCGGGCCGCGGCCCTTGTCGAGCTGCGCCTCGATCACCGTGCCTTCGGCGGCACGATCAGGATTGGCCTTCAGTTCGAGCAGTTCGGCCTGGAGCAGGATCTTCTCGATCAGATCGTCGAGCCCGGTCTTCGCCAGAGCGGAGACCTCGACGTCCTGGACTTCGCCACCCATGCTCTCGACCTGGACGTCGTACTGGAGCAGCGCCTCGCGGACCTTCTGGGCATTGCCGCCCGGCTTGTCGATCTTGTTGATCGCCACGATCATCGGCACGCCGGCCGCCTTGGTGTGGTTGATCGCCTCGATCGTCTGCGGGCGGATGCCGTCGTCTGCGGCGACCACTATCACTACGATGTCGGTGACGTTGGCGCCGCGGCCGCGCATTTCCGAGAAGGCCTCGTGGCCCGGCG
>CAZZZX010000178.1:0-6306 GCA_964658585.1 uncultured Novosphingobium sp. | reverse complement strand
CCGCGATCAGCCACAGCCGCGCGACATGATTGGGATAGTCGAGCAGCGGCGGCATCGGCACCAGCAGCACCGGCACCGCGGCGATCGCACAGGCGAGCGCGAATGCCCATGCGGTCCGACGCGTGCCGGGCCGGGTCATACGCGATGCGACCGGATCGCTACTCGTCGCTACCCGCCGCCGCCGCAGCAGCAGCCGCCGCCACCCTGGCCGCCTTCGCCGCCTTGGCGAGCCTGGCCGGCTTCTCTTCGGGCGGCTTGTATACGGCCGGCGCGGGGGTCGTGCCGTACAGGAGGCGCCGACGCTCGCGGAAATGGGCCTCGTAGGATTCGGGGGTTGGCTGGACGACCTGGATCGCCGCCTCGATCGCGGCAGGATCCGAGATCTGAAGGAAGCGGGCAAGCCCGTCGATCACGACCTCGGGCTTGAGCAGCAGCTTCTCGTACGAGACCAGCGCGACGTTGCGGTTCCTGACCAGTTCGAGCCGTTTGGCGAACTGGTTGGCGGCGCCGGCGGCCTGTCTTATGCGGGTGAGCAGGTCGACGCCGGTCAGCATCACGTCGCGTGATGCGATGTTGAGCGGATCGCGGAACACGTAGAGCAGCCCGACCGACGGCGGGAGATGATCGAGAAACGGATCGAACTTCGCCGTCCAGATCTTGGGATCCTTCCAGAAATACCGCTGGCCTTCGGCCGGCCAGTCGGACAGCGCCGCAAGGGCGCCCTGGGGATCGTTGTTGGCGATATAGCGGCGGAGCGAATAATCCTCCAGATAGACGTTCGGCGAGTTGGTTCGGAACCCGAGCCGCTGGGCGATCTGGGCGCAGGCGGTCGTCCCGCTGCGGCCGAGCCCCATGATCAGCAAATGGCGCGGCACGAGATGCTCTGCCCGATCGAACGTCATGCCTTCAAGATCGACGGTCGCGCCATCCTGCAGAAAATAGACGCCCTCGTGCATTCGTGAACCTTCCTTGCCGATGCGGCTGCCGTTCTGGACGGCGGGCAGCCGCGCGCTGGCCCGCCGACAACGGGGTATCACCGCGCGGCTCCGGCTGTATAGCCGGATTGCGTGGCGGTTCGTCCGGCGTTGCGATCAGTCCGCGAACATCGCCGCGAAGGCGCGCCGCGCGCGGTCCTTCCAGGCACCGCGATGCCAGGCGTCCGACGCGATCAGCGGCAGCACCGAGGTCGCCTCGGCATAGACCATCTGCTCCATCGCGGTGGAGACCTTGCCCCACGATGCCGCTTCCTGCAGCGTCGAGGACGAGCACGCCCCGTCGCGCACGTCGGCGACGGTGATCTGGACCGCGTATTTGTGGACCTCGACATCGTCGTGGCCGAGGATCTCGGCGCAGACCACGGTATCCTGCACGAAGTTCTTGGGGACGCCGCCGCCGATCATCAGCAGCCCGGTGGTGCCCGCCTTGATCTTGATGTCGGTCAGCTCGCGGAAGTCGGCGATCGAATCGATGGTGAGGTAGGGCTTGCCCGCCTTCATCGCGTCGACCTGATGCTTGACGAGGCCGAAGCCCGCCGACGAATCGGTGAAGGCGGGGCAGAAGATCGGCACGTCATGCTCGAACGCGAGCTTGACGAGGCTGTTGTCCTTCTTGCCGTGCTTCGTGAGATACCGCCCCATCTCCTTGATGAAGGCGCGCGACGAATAGGGCTTCGCGGGCAGCGTCTCGGCGATCTCGAAGATTGTGTGATCGACGTTCTGGAGCGCGATCTCGTCGATATAGGTGTCGTAGATGCGATCGATGTAGAGCGAGCGCAGCGTGTCGTCGTCGGGGATTTCCCTGGCCTGATAATGGGTGTGGCCGAGCCCCTCGAAGAAATCCATGTCGACGATCGCGGCGCCGGTGGCGACGATCGCGTCGACCATGTTGGAGCGGACCAGCTCCGCGTACAGATCCATGCAGCCGCCCGCGCTCGTCGAGCCCGCGATCACCAGGATCACCGAACAATCCTTGTCGGCGAGCATCGCGTTGTAGAGCTCGGCGGCGCGACCGGTGTCGCGCGAGGTGAAGCTCATCTTCTTCATCGCATCGACGATCGGGCGCGCGTCGAAGCTGGTGATGTCGATATGCTCGACCGGGGTGGCGAGCAGCTCTGCCTTGCGCTTGTCATTGATCGGGCTCTGGTCGTTCATGGGATCACTCCAACACGGGGGCGTCACCCCGGCGCACACCGGCATCTCCCGGGACGACGGCGCCGTCGGGAGATGCCGGCCCGCACCGGCATGACGCGATGGTCTAGCGGCGCGCTCTTACAGCTTGACGACGCGACCGGCCACCCGGCGCGCGGGTGCGTCGACATAGAGCGAGGTCATCGGCTCGTCGTCGACGATCATCGTCTCCTCCGATCCGAAGCCGTTGAACGCCGTGCGCATCGCGCAGCCGTACGCGCCCAACATGCCGATCTCGATCATGTCGCCTGCCGCCACGTCGGCGGGCAGCATGAACGGCCCCGCCATATGATCCATGTCGTCGCAGGTCGGGCCGTAGAAGCTGAACGCCAGTTCCTTGGCGCGGCTCTCGCGGTCGCGCAGCAGCGTGACCGGAAAGCGCCAGCCGATATGCGCGGCGTCGAACAGCGCGCCGTAGGCGCCGTCGTTGATGTAGAGTTCGTCGCCGCGGCGCTTCTCGACGCGGACCAGGAGCGAGCCGTATTCGGCGCACAGCGCGCGGCCGGGCTCGCACCACAGCTCGGACGAGTAGCTGACCGGCAGGCTCTCGAACGCCTCGTGGATGGTGCGGAAATAGGTCTCCAACGGCGGAGGCTCCATCCCCGGATAGGAGGACGGGAAACCGCCGCCGACATCGATCACGTCGACGGTCACCGCCGCCGAAACGATCGCCGCACGCACGCGGGCGAGCGCGTCCGAATAGGCCTGCGGGCTCATCGCCTGCGAACCGACGTGGAAGCAGATGCCCAGCGCGTCGGCGACCTGGCGGGTCGCCATCAAGAGCGGTGCCGCGTCGGCGAGATCGATGCCGAACTTGGACGCGAGGCTGAGCTTGGAATGATCGGACGACACGCGCAGCCGGACGCACAGCGTCAGGTCGGTCGCGCCACCGGTGGCCCGCACGATCTTGTCGAGCTCCTCCAGGCTGTCGAGCGAGAAGGTGCGCACGCCGTGCGTCGCATAGGCTTCGCGGATCGCCTCCTCGGCCTTGACCGGGTGCATGAAGCACAGCGTCGCCTGCGGCAGCGTGCGCGCGACGAGGCGCACCTCGGCGATCGAGGCTACGTCGTAATGCGTGATGCCACCCGCCCACAGCGTCTCGAGGAGCGCCGGCGACGGGTTCGCCTTCACGGCATAGAGCGACTTGCCCGGGAACTTCTCGGTAAAGAAGCGGGCAGCCCGCTCCGCGGCGTGCGGGCGGATGAGCGTGACCGGCTGGACCGGACGCGCATTGGCGATCTCAAGACCCGACATGGCCTTGTAGGGGGTGGTTGCTACCCCCAGCGCGCGATGATGCTTGTGCAATTCAAGGGACCTCCAAGTGGCCGTGGCCGAAGTAAAGCTGCCTTGCGGTAGGAAGTCCCATGGGGCAGCGAAGGGGGGCGATATATGCACAGGGGACCCCCCTGTAAAGTCCTTTGGAAAGCCGCGGAGATCTGCCGTTTTGCCTGCCGAATCAACGACCTCGTTAACCAATCGGGTCGCGACGCGGGCCGGTGTGCTGGCCGCTGCCGACGCGCTGGCGCATATCGGGCTCGTCACGCCCGCGATCGTCGTCGAAATTCGCGGCGAACCGGTGCTGGTGAAGGCCGAATGCCTGCAGCATACCGGCTCGTTCAAGCTGCGCGGCGCCTGGTGGCGGCTGTCCTCGCTGGACGACTCGGCCCGCGGGGCGGGCGTCGTCGCCTTCTCGTCGGGCAATCACGCGCAGGGCGTCGCCTGGGCGGCGCGGCGGCTCGGGATGCGCGCGACGATCGTGATGCCGCGCGACGCGCCTGCGGCCAAGCTGGAGGGCACGCGCGCGCTGGGCGCGGCGATCGTGCTGTACGACCGGGCGACCGAGAGCCGCGAGACGATCGCCGCCGCGCTGGCGGCCGAGCGGGGCGCGACCCTGGTACCCTCGTTCGACGATTCGTGGATCGTCGAGGGGCAGGGAACGTGCGGGCTGGAGATCGCCGCGCAATACGGGGCCTCGATCGGCGGCGCGCCGCGGGCGATCGCGGTGTGCTGCGGCGGCGGCGGGCTGTCGGCGGGAATCGCGCTGGCGGTCCCCGAGGCGGCGATCGTCGTGGTCGAGCCCGAGGGCTGGGCGGACATGGGCGCGTCGCTGCGGCTCGGCGACATCGTGCCGGTCGGCGCCGACCCGCCGCCGACCGCGTGCGACGCGCTGCAGACCCTGCGGGTCTCACGGCTGACCTTCGATATCCTGAGCGGTCGCGGCGCGACCGGGGTCGCTGTGAGCGAGGCCGAGGTGGCCGCCGCGATGCGCTTCGCCTTCGAGCGGCTCAAGATCGTCGCCGAGCCGGGCGGCGCGGTGGCGCTCGCGGCAGTGCTGGCGGGCAGGATCGACCCGCACGGACTGGCACTCACCGTATCGGGGGGCAATGTCGATCCGGCGCGGTTCGCGGCGCTGGTCGCGTAGGCGCGTCGTCGCCCGAACGAGACCCTCCCCGTCGGCTGCATCCCCGTCTCGGCTAAGCCGAAGCCCGCTCCCGCGTCGCCGAGAAGCGGATTTCGGGGCTGCGCTCGGCGACATAGCCGACCTCCCATTGATCGCGCGCGAGGAACACCGGCGCGCCGTCGCGATCCTCGGCCATCGCGCTGCCGCGGCCCTCGGCGAAGGTCTTGAGCGCCTGCGGTGCGTCCGCCGAGATCCAGCGCGCGGTCTCGAACGGCGCGGGTTCGAACTCGGCGGCGACATTGTATTCGGCTGCGAGCCGCGAGATCAGCACCTCGAGCTGGAGCTGCCCGACCACGCCGACGATCCACTGGCTGCCGATCAGCGGCTTGAACAACTGCGTCACGCCTTCCTCCGCCATGTCGGTGAGCGCGGTGCGCAGCTGCTTGGTCTTGGTCGGATCGAGCAGGCGGACGCGGCGCAGGATCTCGGGCGCGAAATTGGGGATGCCGGTGAAGGTCAGCGTCTCGCCCTCGGTCAGCGTGTCGCCGACGCGCAGCACGCCGTGATTGGGGATGCCGATGATGTCGCCGGGGAGCGCGGTGTCGGCAAGCTCGCGCTCGGCGGCGAAGAAGAAGATCGGCGAGTTGATCGCGATCGTCTTGCCGGTCTGCACCTGGCGCAGCTTCATGCCGCGCCGGAAGGTGCCCGAGCAGACCCGCAGGAAGGCGATGCGGTCGCGATGCGCGGGGTTCATGTTGGCCTGCACCTTGAAGATGAAGCCCGCGACCTTGGGATCGTCGGGCGTCACCGCGCGCGGCGTGGCGGGCTGGCTGCGCGGCGGCGGCGCGTGCTCGGCAAGCGCCTGGATCAGCGCCTCGACGCCGTATTCGCGCAACGCCGAGCCGAAGAACACCGGCGTCTGGTCGCCGCCGCGATACGCCTCGACATCGAACCCGCCATACCCGCCGAGCGCGAGTTCGGCCTCGTCGCGCAGCGTCGCGACGCCCTCGGCCGAGAGCAGCGTGTCGAGGCGGGGATCGTCGAGCCCGGCCAGGCGCTCGTCGGGCCGGCCGGGGCGCATCAGCGTGTCGGCGACGAGATCGTAGATCCCCTCGAAGGTGCCCCCCATGCCGACCGGCCAGTTCATCGGCGTGACGTCGAGCTGGAGCTTCTCGGCGATCTCGTCGAGCAGCGCGAACGGCGACAACCCCTCGCGATCGACCTTGTTGACGAAGGTGATGATCGGCACCGAACGCATCCGGCAAACCTCGAACAGCTTGCGGGTCTGCGCCTCGATGCCGCGGGCCGCGTCGATCACCATCACCGCGGAATCGACCGCGGTCAGCGTGCGATAGGTGTCTTCCGAGAAATCCTCGTGGCCCGGCGTATCGAGCAGGTTGAAGGTCAGCGTCTCGCCCCGGTGCGCGCGCTCGAAGGTCATCACGCTCGAGGTGACGGAGATGCCGCGCTGCTGCTCGATCTTCATCCAGTCGGATCGCGCGCGGCGATTGGCGCCGCGTGCGCGCACCTCGCCGGCGAGATGGATCGCGCCGCCGGCGAGCAGCAGCTTCTCGGTCAGCGTGGTCTTGCCGGCGTCGGGGTGCGAGATGATCGCGAAGGTGCGGCGGGTCGAGGACATGGCCGCGCATGTAGCGTCTCGCGCGCGTTGGGGAAGGGCTTCCGCTCTGATCGGGTCGTCGCGATCAGGCCGGGTCGCAC
>CAZZZX010000177.1:0-6336 GCA_964658585.1 uncultured Novosphingobium sp. | reverse complement strand
GGACGTCGCGCCGACGATCGTGACGTGGCGCTCGCCCCCGTTCAGGAACCGCTCGAACAGCAGCCCGAGCAGTTGCAGCGCGACGTCCTTGAACGCCAGCGTCGGGCCGTGGAACAGCTCGAGCAGCCAGTGGCGATGATCGAGCTGGACCAGGGGCGTGACCGCATCATGCTCGAACCGGCCATAGGCCGCCTCGCACAGCGCACGCAGATCGGCGGCGGGGATCGCGTCGCCGACGAAGGGGCCGAGCACCCGCGCCGCGGTCTCGGCATAGGAGAGCCCGGCGAGGTCGGCGATCTCGGCGCGCGACAGCGTCGGCCAGGCGTCCGGCACATACAGCCCGCCATCGGACGCGAGCCCGGCGAGCGTCGCCTCCCGGAAGCCCAAAGCGGGCGCCTGTCCTCGGGTACTGATATAGCGCATCGGCGCGAGGGGTTAGGGCGTGCGGGCGCGGGTGGCAAGTAACGCCGGTCCGGTCAACGCGGGCGGACGGCACGCGGGGAACGCGGCCGGCGCGAGAAAGCGGACCCGCCTGGTCCGCGGCATCGGCCGGGTCTACTTGCCGGCCGGGGCGGCCGGTGGACCACCCGCCTGCGACAGCAATCTGGTCAGCGTCGCGGGGAGTGCCGAACGAGCCGCGGCGGCCTTTGGCTGCCAGACCGCCGCATCGACATAGGCCGGCTTGTAGCCGGGCGCGGCGGGAACCGCGTAGGTCTTCCCCAGCGTGCCCGGCGCATTGGGAACCTGCGGCAGAGGCTTGTCGCCCTGCGCCTTCAGGCCCTGCGTGATCTGGTCGAGACCGCCGCTGCACAGCACGGGATCGTTCTGGCGCAGCGCGGCCGTCGCGGTTTCGATGTCGAGCGAGATCGTGCCCAATTGCATCCTCGCCGCCTCGGGCAGGCCGCGCAGATAGGCGATCAGCGCCGGGTTCTGCTGGAACAGCTGATCGATGCGGTGGCCCGGTGCGGAGACGTCCGCGCATCGTGACCCGTCGACCCGCGCGAGATCGAAGATGTAGAGGAAGATCATGCCGGCGCTCTGCTTGAGCTCGTCGCCGGCGGACGCCGGGAGTGCGGATGCGAGCCGCCAGAGATCGTTCATATAGCCATAGGCGACCAGAAAACCCGCACCGTCGAAGATCCGGGTCTGCGCCCAGTTCATATCAAGATCGAGGTCCTGCGCGGTGTGCGGGCTGCGCAGCCGCGCGGAGAGTCGCACGAAATCGCCGCTGCGGAGCATCGCATCCAGATCGTTCGCGTCCGCCGGCATCGCGCGTCCGGGCGGCGCCATCGCGTTGGCGAGGTGCGCGCGAAGCGTGGCGGCATCCGATTGCGGCGCGAGGACCGTCTGGGCGGCCGCGCCTTGCGTGAGCGCCATCGACACGGCAGCGCAGACGATGCTGGAACGACGGCAAGTCATGATCCGGTCCCGATCCGAGGATGACAAATCCGACTATCGCGCACGCCGCCACAGCGCCACCGCGTAGATCAGCGCGGCGATCGCGGCGAACAGGAACCATTGCACCGCATAGGCGAGATGATTGTTGGGGATCGTGTCGAGATCGGGCGGCGCGCTCGGCGCGAGGCCCGGCGCGGCGGTGTCGGCGACGAGCAGGATCTGGCGGTCGTGGTCGGGGCCGATCGTGCCCGTCACCTGCCCGCCGCGCCAGCCGGCGGGCGCGTCGGGGCTGCGCGACCAGCCCATGTCGAAGGCGATCCCCGGCCCTTCCGCGCCGGTGCGGCAGTCGGCGATGTGGCGATAGCCGCTCTCGCCCGTGAGATTGCGGCCCGCGCTGGCGCGCCAGGCGGTCGGCTGGAGACAGAAGGCGGTCGAGCGGCGGAACAGCAGCGCCTGGTCGGTCGGCACGCGCGGGAAGCCGACCGGCGGCTTGTGCGCCGCCGCCGCATATTCGGCGAGCAGCCCCTCCTTCCAGCGCAGCCGGTGGAGCTGCCACACGCCGAGCCAGATCATCGTCGCGATCGCCGCCGCGACCAGCACCGTCGCCACGATCGGCACCCGCCGCCTGCCAGTCACGGCCGATGCGGCTCCTCGATCCGGCCCTCGCCCGCGCGATTGCGATATTCGGAGGCGATCAGCATCCCCTTGGCGATGCGGAGCAGCCCGATCGTCATCGCCAGCGTCAGCGGCACCCACAGCACGACATGCACCCAGAAGGGCGGATGCACGGTGAGCTCGAGCGTGATCGCTGCGATGCAGACGATCGTCCCGACGATCAGCGTCAGGAACGCCGCCGGCCCGTCGCCGACGTTGAACGCCGACAGATCGAGCCCGCAGGAACGGCAGCGCGCGGCGAACTTGATGAAGCCCGCGAACAGCGTCGGCGCACCGCAGCGCGGGCACAGCCCCTTGAGCCCGACCTGGACGATCGACGGCATTGCGGAGGGCGGGGGATCGGACATCGCGCGGCTATAGGGCAACATCGCCGAGACGCGAAGGGCGGACGCTTGCACGCCCGCCCTCCGTCGTCAGTGCTGGTCGTCGAGGATCACGGCGCGTAGCTGCCGCCCCAGCCGCCCCAGACATAGATGACGAGGAACAGGAACAACCACACCACGTCGACGAAATGCCAGTACCAGGTCGCCGCCTCGAACCCGAAATGCGCGCGCGGGGTGAAGTCGCCCTTGTACGCGCGGAACTGGCAGACCGCGAGGAAGATGGTGCCGATGATGACGTGCGCGCCGTGGAAGCCCGTCGCCATGAAGAAGGTCGCGCCGAAGATGTTGCCCTTGAAGGCGAACGGCGCGTGTGCGTATTCGTACGCCTGGATCGAGCTGAACAGCAGGCCGAGCGCGATCGTGCACCACAGGCCGAGCTTGAGGCCCTTGCGGTCGCCATGGATCAGCGCGTGGTGCGCCCAGGTGACGGTGGTGCCCGAACACAGCAGGATCATCGTGTTGAGCAGCGGGAAGTGGAACGGGTTGATGACCTCCATCCCCTTGGGCGGCCACACGCCGCCGACCGCATCGACCGCCTTGGGGAAGAGCGAGGCGTCGAAGAACGCCCAGAACCAGCCGACGAAGAACATCACCTCGGACGCGATGAACAGGATCATCCCGTAGCGCAGGTGGAGCGAGACGACCGGCGTGTGGTGCCCCTCCTTGCCCTCCTTGATGACGTCCGCCCACCAGAAGCCCATGCACGACAGCACCAGCGCCATGCCGACCGGCAGGATGACATGGCCATAGGGCAACGAGTGCATGAACATGATGAGCCCGCCGGCGAGCACCAGCGCCGAAAACGCGCTCATGATCGGCCAGGGGCTCGGGTTCAGGATGTGATACTGATGGTCTTTCGCGCCGGCCATTGTCGGTCTCTCTTCCCTGTGTCGGGGCTTGCTTAGAGGAGGCGCCCGCGCGCTGCAATGGTCCGTCAGCCCTCGCCCGGCGCCTCTCCGGCGGGATAGAAGGTGTAGCTCAGCGTGATCTCGGTGACGCCGTTCTCGTCGGGATCCTTGAGGAAATCGGGATCGACGTAGAACACCACGGGCATCCGCTGGGTTTCGCCCGGCCCGAGGCTCTGCTTGGTGAAGCAGAAGCACTGGACCTTGACGAAATACTGCGCCGCCTGATCGGGCGAGATGTTGAACGCCGCCGATCCGGTGAGCGGCCTGTCGGTGAGGTTGGTCGCATCGAAGAAGGCGAGCTGGCGCGCGCCGATCGCGACGCGCTGGGTCTTCTGCTCGGGCTCGAACCGCCAGCCGAGCTTGGACGACACGTTGGCGTCGAAGCGCACCGTGACGATCCGGCCGGTCGATCCCGGCGCGTGCGCACCGACGTCGATCCGGGCGGTGCCGCCGAAACCGGTCTTCTGACAGAAGATGCGGTAGAGCGGCACCGCGGCGAAGCCCATGCCGACCATCCCGCACGCCGCCGCGCCCGCGATGAGGCCGGTGCGCAGATTACGTGCCGCGGTCGTGCGCACGCTAGACCATCTTGGCGATGCTGATCGCGAAGAACAGGACGACCAGCGCGAACAGGATCGCCGCGGTGACGATCGAGCGCGAGCGCTGGCGCGCGCGGATCGCGGCGTCGCGCTGCGCGACACGGTCGGCGTCGAAATCGGGGACGGGCATCAGGCGATCCCCGCGATCAGCCGGTCCGCGACGAGAACGCCGAAGACCGCGAACAGATAGACGATCGAATATTTGAACAGCCGGCGCTCGGCGGTCATCGCCTTCGGATCCGCCTCGCGGCTGAAACCGACGCGCGCGGCGAGCACGACGAAGACCCCGCTCAGCACCAGTGCGGCGATTCCGTAGAGCCGCCCGGCGATGCCGAGCGGCCAGGGCGCCACCGCGACCGCCGCCATCGGCAGGCTGTAGAAAAACGCCTGCAGTCGCGTCGAGCGCTGGCCCGCGACCACCGACATCATCGGCACGCCCGCGGCGGCATAGTCCGAATTGACGAACAGCGAGAGCGACCAGAAATGCGGCGGCGTCCACAGGAAGACGAGCAGGAACAGCAGCACCGGCAGCGTGTCGATGCGGCCCGTCGCCGCCGCCCAGCCGATCAGCGCGGGAAAGGCGCCCGCCGCGCCGCCGACGACGATGTTCTGCGGGGTGCGGCGCTTGAGCCAGACGGTGTAGACCAGCACGTAGAACAGGATCGACATGCCGAGGATCGCGGCGGCGAGCAGGTTGACCGCCAGCCCCATCACGATCACCGAGAAACAGGCCAGCCCGATGCCGAAATGCAGCGCCGCCTGCGCGTCCATCCGGCCGGCGGGCAGCGGCCGGCGCATCGTGCGCTTCATCACCGCGTCGATATCCGCCTCGTACCATTGGTTGAGCGCACCCGCCGCACCCGCGCCCAGTGCGATGCACAGGATCGCGGTGAAGCCGAGCACGGGGTGGATATGCGCGGGTGCGGCGAGCAGACCGCACAGCCCGGTGAAGACGACCAGCGTCATCACCCGAGGCTTGGTCAGCGCGAGGAAATCGCGCCAGTCGGCGGGCAGCCCGTCGAGTGGTGCGATCTCGTGCGCGGCGGTGGCGGCAAGGCTGGCCATCACGTCCTTCTCGGCGGGGGAAAGGGTCGGCATGGCGGCGCCTTACGCCATGCGCAGGGCGCCGTCATCCGCGAAGGCGGGCCGGCACCCTCGGTTCGTCCCGAGGCGCCGCTGAGCGAAGTCGAAGCGGCGTCCCGAAGGACATACCCTTCGGACGGGCCTTCGCTTTCGCTCAGCCCATCCTCGGGGCGAGCGGGTGTGATTGGTGCAATCGCGGATCGGACGTCGTCACGAACGCAACCTCACCGGTCAATGATGCCCGCTATCGTCGATCCGCGGCAGTTGCTCGAACTGGTGGTAGGGGGGCGGGCTCGACAGCGTCCATTCCAGCGTCGTCGCGCCCCGGCCCCAGGGATTGGCGGGCGCCTTCTTGCCCGCGATCAGCGACCAGATGATGTTGACGAAGAAGAACGCCATGCCGAGCGCCATGATGTGATACCCGGTCGTCGCCACCGTGTTCCACTTCTCGAACGCGTTGGGATAATCGGGGTAGCGCCGCGGCATCCCCTGCAGGCCGAGGAAATGCATCGGGAAGAACAGCACGTTCACGCCGATGAAGAACAGCCAGAAATGGATCTGGCCGAGCACTTCGTTATACATCTTCCCCGACATCTTGGGGAACCAGTAGTAGAAGCCCGCGAACAGCGAGAACACCGCGCCGAGCGACAGCACGTAGTGAAAGTGCGCGACGACGTAGTAGGTATCCTGCATGTAATTGTCGATGCCGCCATTGGCGAGCACCACGCCGGTCACGCCGCCGACGGTGAACATGAAGATGAAGCCCAGCGCCCACACCATCGGCGTCTTGAACTCCATCGATCCGCCCCACATCGTCGCGATCCACGAGAAGATCTTGATGCCGGTCGGCACCGCGATCACCATGGTGGCGGCGGTGAAGTACATCTTCGTGTTCACGTCGAGACCGGTCGTGTACATGTGGTGCGCCCACACGACGAACCCGATCACGCCGATCGCGACCATCGCATAGGCCATGCCGAGATAGCCGAACACGGGCTTGCGGCTGAACGTCGCGATGATCTGGCTGACCATGCCGAAGCCCGGCAGGATCATGATGTAGACCTCGGGGTGGCCGAAGAACCAGAACAGATGCTGGTAGAGGATCGGGTCGCCGCCGCCCGACGCGTCGAAGAAGGCGGTGCCGAAGTTGCGATCGGTGAGCAGCATCGTGATCGCCGCGGCGAGCACGGGCAGCGCGAGCAGCAGCAGGAAGGCGGTGACCAGCACCGACCAGACGAACAGCGGCATCTTGTGCAGCGTCATGCCCGGCGCGCGCATGTTGAAGATGGT
>CAZZZX010000176.1:0-6345 GCA_964658585.1 uncultured Novosphingobium sp. | reverse complement strand
TCTCGGCCTCGGACGTGTCGATCGAGCGGATGCGGGCATGATGGTGCGGGCTGCGCACCATCTTCAGGTGCAGCAGGCCGGGAAAATTCCGATCGGCGAAGAAGGCGGTCTTGCCGGTGACATGGCCGGGCGAATCCGAGCGCGGGCGGGCCTGGCCGATCTCGTGCAGGTCGTCCTTGCGGACATCGGCGAAGTAACTCTTGCGCAGTTCCATTCTGTTGGTCCTCAGGCCGCGTTCTGCGAATTGGCGCGGGCCGCAAGCAGCACCGCCTGGATGATCGGCTCGTAGCCGGTGCAGCGGCAGATGTTGCCCGACAGCGCTCCCACCACCTCGTCGCGGCTGGGGTTGGGCGTCTGGTCGAGCAGCACCTTGGCCGCCATGATCATGCCCGGCGTGCAGAAGCCGCATTGCAGGCCATGATTGTCCTGGAAAGCCTGCTGCATCGGATTCAACTGCGTGCCCTTGGCCAGCCCCTTCAGACGGCATTCCGCCCATAGTCGTTTGCGTTCGGACTGCAGCGCCCGGAGGTAGAGATCAGCCAATCGTCATCTCCTGTTCCCGGTTTTTCCAAACCGGGATCGGCGGACCGCCGCGGCGCCGCTGCTTTCCGCATTCTCCCGGTCGAGCTTGCGCCACCGTTCGACGCGGGCGGGATCGAGATCTCCCTCCGCCATCGCGGCATGGATGGCGCATCCGGGCTCGTCGACATGGGTACAGTTCGCGAACCGGCACTCGAGCGTCACGGTCGTGACGTCGTCGAAGACCTCGGTCACGCCGGAGGCCACTTCTGACATCTGGAGCTCGCGCATACCCGGCATGTCCACGAGCCAGCCGCCCCCGTCCGCACCACCCGCGAGGCGATGCATCTCGCGGACCGTCGTCGTGTGCCGGCCTTTGCCGTCGTCCTCGCGAACGGCCTGTGTCGCGATGCTGTCCGATCCCCTGAGCGTGTTTACGAGCGTCGACTTGCCGACGCCGGACGATCCCACCAGCGCGACCGTCTCTCCAAGGCCGCAATATCTTGCCAGACGGGCGGCGCTCGTCGGATCGCGCCCGTCGACCAGCTCCACCTGCAACCCCGACTGGAGCACGCGCGCCCTGTCCACCAGGCGATCGGGCGCCGGCGAAAGGTCGGCTTTCGTGAGGACGACCACCGGCCGGACGCCCACCTCGCGCGTGAGCACGAGATAGCGTTCGAGACGCGCGACGTTGAAGTCCTGGTCGCAGGACGTGACGATGAAAAGCGTATCGACGTTCGCGGCGATGAGCTGGACCCGGCGGTCGTCGCCGGGGGCAGGCCTCTTGACCAGGCTCGCCCGATCGAGAATGCGCACGAGGCTTCGGGTATTCCGGTCGATCAGCAACCAGTCGCCGACGGTGGGTCGGTCCTCCGCTCCCCCTGGCGCGGGCAAGCTGGACGAGATCGAGCCCTCGATTCCCTCTCCGGAGACGGTCACCCTGCCGCGATGGACCGACATGACGCGAACAGGCTGGCAACTCCGGCTCTGCTCGGCAGAGAGCCGCTCGCTGAAGAAGGGTCTCCAGCCGAGCTGGGCTAGAGTGAGGTCGGATGATCCCGTCATTGCGCCGGTGGGCTCATGATCCGTCCGGTTGATCCGCATCCGGCGTGCCCTGGTCAGCCGCCCGCTTATGCGCCTTGGCATGGGCCTTTTTAGCGGACTCGGCCGCCTTGGTCCTCTCGCGCTCGCGGCGCTCGAAGTCGTAATTCGGTTTACGTGGTATGTCGGTCGCTCCGGGCTCGAGATCCCGGCTCGAGCGAGGCGCTCGACCTGAGGATCTGCCTCTTGGCTACACCGATCCGTCATTCGCGACCAGCCTCGCAGTATGGCCGCACGGAGTGACCTGGGCCAGTTCGGTCCTCCCGTCATCACCCGTGACAGGTCTCGTCGCTTGGCGGACGACCCCTCAGTCGGTCGTTCCCCTGCCCATATCCGGTTCCCGAAAGGTCATCCGCTCATCCGGTCGAGCTGCGTGGAGCAAATCGGGCTTCGGCCGCCTTGCGATCTTCAACGTGAAAGGCGCAAGGTTCCGTTGGACGGTGTTCAGGCGTACGTCTCGAGTAGGGCGCCGGGTCGGAGCCGGCTCTTCAGCCGGGAGCATCGATGCGCGTATTCCTCCGAAGCCGATGGGTGACGGCCGGGACGCTGAGGGACGCGAGGATGTCGCGGCGCGGCATCCCGTCCGCAGCTTCGAGATCGTCGCGCTCGGTCGCAAGGACGAGACCGCGCGATCGAAGTCCGATGACGCGCCGGCGCGCGCCATCGTCTCCCAGAACCGCGGCCCTGCCCCTATCGCACCGAATTTAATGACTGCTGGCGGAGAGGGTGGGATTCATATCAAAGTCCTATGATATTGAAGTTAGACCGATTTTCACAAGGGATTTCCCACGAGACCTCGTTTTCATACCTCGCAATTTGGAGCGACAATTTTTCGCTCTCCGGTCAATCGGCCCCTTCGCCACTAAGAGCGCGTTTGAGAAGGCAATCTGATCATGCCCACCGCCGTAGCAGGGTGGCTGAGGCGGCGATGGTGATGAGGGTTTCGGCGACGGCGGTGAGCTGCTCGTAGTCGCGGACGAGGCGCCGGTTTTTGAAGATCCAGGCAAAGGTGCGTTCAACCACCCAGCGACGCGGCAGCACCTCGAATCCTTTGGTGCGCGCGCCGCGACGGACGATCTCGAGAGATGTGCGTCTTGTCAGCGGCCCAGGTCACGAGGCGACCGGCATAACCACCGTCGGCGAAGACGCGGGCGACGAAGGGGAAGCGCTGCCGGGAGGCCTTGAGCGGCAGCTTGCCGCCGTCGCCGTCTTGGACGTCGGCACCATGGCGGACGGCGAGCAGCCGGCCGTCGGTGTCAGTCAAGATGTGGCGCTTGCGCCCGGTGATCTTCTTGCCCGCGTCGTAGCCCTTGTCGCCCCCTTTTGGTCGGCGGTGCGCACCGACTGGCTGTCGAGGATCGCAGCCGACGGCGACGCCTTCCGGCCGCAGCGCTCACGGTCGGCGAGAACAAGCGCGTGGTGGACGTGCTGCCACACACCTTCCTCCTGCCAGCGGCGCGGATAGTAGTAGACCGTCTGCCATGGCGGCAGATCATGCGGCAGCAGCCGCCAGGCAGAGCCGGCGCGCAGAAAGTAGAGGACGGCGTTGACCAGCTCGCGCGACGTCGCCTTCCGAGGTCGCCCGCCTGTTCGTGCATCCGGGATCAAAGGCGCAATCAGCTTCCACTGCGCATCCGTCAGATCGGTGTCGTAGCGCCGCCTCGCAGGCGGCTTCCTCTTCGGCATAAAAGCGTCGGCTCGCGTCGTTGATCCGACGCCCTATGAATCACGCTAAAGCCGCCTTGGGAACCCTTCTCAAACACGCTCGAAGTCAGCCGCGGTAGCTAAAAGATGGCTGGAGTCCGCAACGGATGGTATGACCTTTGGGCTATCATCGAGTCCTGACGCGATGCGCATCCATGACGTTAACGAGCGCCCGGCGTAGCAAGCGTATCCTGCATTCTTCCGAGAATTATCGTTTTCGGAAAAACTTAACAACTATGCTGCCCCCTCATGGCCTTCCTTGCTGCCTCGCTAAAGGGCTGCACCTGGGACGAAGCCGTCGTTCGCAGCCTCGCGGCGAAGGTCGGATTTCGGCGTGAGCGGACATAAACGTCTACAGTACTAGGCACGTGCCTAGCCCCGGGAGCATCGCCGCGGCGATCTCGCTCGACAAACGCTCCGGATCCTTACGACTGGCACCGGCAAGCGAGTCGCTCCAACCTGCAGACATTGTAACGATGATGCTATGTGCGACGCCCCCCGTGGCGCAAAAAGGGGGGGAGTTCACATACAAGTCTTATGATATTGAAGATAGACGGCTTTTCATATTGGATTTCCTAGGAGACCTCGTTTCATACCCCGCCATCTTGGTCGACAACTTTTTCCGTCCTGCGGTAAAGCGGTACCTTCTCCACAAAGTCAGCCGTCGCAGATAAAAGATGGCTGGAATCCTCAACTTTACTTCCTTCGATCTCGAATATAATCGCCGCAAAGCGGGGGCGGCGATCCCGAAGACGGTTTGTGTGCCGGCGATGCCGTAGGATTGATTGGACGGCGACAACTCGTTTATTCAGTCTTCAGGCGCTATTTCAATACGAAGTCCGTCCAGCTCGTCCGTAAAAGGTATCTGGCAGGACAGCCGAGAGTTTTCCTTGCGATTATCCGAGCTATCGAGGAGATCGTTCTCGTCTTCACTCATTGGGGGCACCTCGTTCACAAAAGTTTCGCTAACATAAATGTGGCAAGTCGCGCACGAGCAGGACCCGTTGCATAAGGCCTTCAGTTCATCAAGTCCGGCGTCCCGGATGATTTCCATGACGGAGTGGCCTGGCGTAGCGTCAATAGGATGCTCGGTCCCCGCGCGATCGGTAACCAATAATTTAGTCATGTTCTGATTCTCGGTTGGAATGGTAAGAGCCCTTGAATGATATGCTCGCTGCCACGGTCGACTCAGTCGAGCGCGCTCAGGCCGACAACGGCTAGACCGGCGAGAGCGCAGATCTCGTCTTGATCCGAATGGTCGCCGGTTACGCCAACCGCGCCTATCAGGTCGCCTGATGGACTCGCCACGAGCAGTCCGCCCGCCGCAGGAACAATGCCATTCTGCGCTAGGGCGGAGATTGACCCGAAGAACACGGGACGCTCCGCAGCCATTTCGCCGATTTTGCGAGATGATATGCCGAGTGCAAGGGCTCCCGAGGCCTTCGCAACAGCAATTTGAGGCCTGATGAGGGACGCGCCATCCGAGCGCTGGAAGGCGATCAGGTGCCCGCCACGATCGAGGACTGCGATGCTTAGAGGCCTCAATCCAAGCTCGAGACCTTTGTCTTGGGCAGCGGCAATTATCCGATTTGCCATATCCAACGTGATTTTATCCATTGATGCTCCTCCGGCCAGCTCTAGATCGTAGCGATCCTATGTACACTCACTATCAGTACACCACTGGGCTGTCTACTCATCCGATCCGAGGGGCCGCTCTGGGCGCTATTGTGATCGATAAGGGCAGTTCACCCATTCCTTCGCGGTTATCAGATTGAGAGATCGACCTGCGTCCCGACTACCTTTCACCAAGAGGCATCTCGTTCCTTGTCCGTCGTAAAGGCACACGTGCCGTGACTCGCTTCCGCTTCTCAACCTTAGCGCGATTACATTGTAGCTAAGCGCTTGGGTTTTGGTGATTCAGGTCCAGGGTTAACTCTCGGCTTCGCTAACTTCGATCGAGGCCAGCGAAGTCGCTGCCACCGGCTGATTTTCCGAGAACTCAGATTGTCGAGAGCGGATGAGGACGGACTAGCGTTATAGTCGAGCTGCCAGGCCTCGATCAGCCGTCGCGCCTCGGCAACCGGCCGGAACCACTGGATGTTCAGGCCTTCGTCGCGAGAGGGCCCACTAAACGTCTCGATTTAGGCGTTATCGGCGGGCTCCCCTGGTCGCGAAAATTGAATCCGCGCGTTGGGTAGTATTCCCATAGTTCGACAATACGGCTTATGAATGCCCCGCCTTTGTCCGCAATAGCTATCGTGGCGCCTCGCGCTGGCTGAAGAGCGAGTTGAGCACGTCTGGGACTTAATCGCGACGAATCCGCTGGCCGGCCTCGATGGCGAGCGCCTCGCGGCTGGAGATGCCGACCACCGTCAGCACGGAATTTTTCTCGCCGTCGCTGAGTTGATCGTGGACGAAGTCTAGGATCCACACCTGGGCACCCCCAATAACCTGGCGCGATCCGGCCGAAGGTGATTCACTGCGCTTGAGCAGGGAGGCGGCGAATGCGTCAGGCGGGTTTGTTCGGGCTATCGGATCAGCTGACGCGGCTGTCCGACTGCGGCGATCCGTTGGTGCCTATGGGCCAGGTTGTCGACTTTAAGGTGTTCCGTCCGGCGCTGGAGAGGGCGCTGGTCTATAGCGACGGCGCCAAGGGCGGTCGGCCGCCTTATGATCCGGTGGCCATGTTCAAAATCCTGATTCTAGCCGCGCAGAATACCGTGAGCGATGCGCGCATGGAGTTCCTGATCCGCGATCGCCTGAGCTGGCTGCGGTTCCTCGGCTTCGACCTGGGCGCGGTCACGCCGGACGAGAACACCATCCGGCTGTTCCGCGAGAAGCTGACGCGCGCCGGCGCGATCGATGCGCTGTTCGTCGCCTTCGATCGGCAGCTGCGGGACCGCGGCTACCTGCCGATGGGAGGGCAGATCGTCGACGCCACGTTGGTCGCGGCGCCCAAGCAGCGCAACACGGCAGCTGAGGTGGCCCCCAAAATGACCTGACAGGGCCTCGCTCTTAGAT
>CAZZZX010000175.1:1829-6420 GCA_964658585.1 uncultured Novosphingobium sp. | reverse complement strand
GCTGATCGGGACGCCCGACCGCTGGGGCGGTCGCTCGGGCGACGGGATCGATTGTTCGGGTCTGGTCCAGCGCGTGCTCGGCTTCTGCGGCATCGCGGCACCGCGCGACAGCGACCAGCAACAGGCACTCGGCACCGCGCTCGCAGCCGACGCGCCGCTTGCGCGCGGCGACCTGATCTTCCTGCCCGGCCATGTCGGGATGATGGCGGACGCGGACACGCTGCTCCACGCCAACGCCTTCTGGATGGCGACGGTGCGCGAGCCGCTTGCCGATGTGATCGCGCGCCAGCCTGTTGGCGGCGGCATCGTCGCGCGGCGGAGGCTGACATGGTGAACGTCTTCGTCGACGGTGGCGCCGGGACGACCGGGCTCGAGATCGTCGCGCGTCTGCGCGACCGCGCCGATCTTGCGCTCGCCGTCCTGCCCGATGCGCGCCGCCGGGATGTCGCCGCGCGGCGTGAAGCATTGGCGCGCGCGGACGTCGCGATCCTCTGTCTGCCCGACGATGCCGCGCGCGAGGCGGTCGCGCTCGGCGAGGGGCTGCCGGTGCGCTTCATCGACGCCTCGACCGCGCACCGCGTCGATCCCGCCTGGACCTACGGCTTTCCCGAACTCGACCCGGGCCGGCGCGCGGCGATCGCGGCGTCGCGTCTGGTCGCCAATCCGGGCTGCTATCCGACCGGCTTCCTCGCGCTGGTTGCGCCGCTGGTCCGCGCCGGTCTGGTTCCTGCCGCGACGCCGCTCACCGTCAATGCGGTGTCGGGCTATTCGGGTGGCGGCAAGGCGATGATCGCGGCGTTCGAGAATGCGGACGCGCCGGATGCGACCGACACCGCGTTCCGCAGCTACGGCCTGTCGCTCGCGCACAAGCATGTCCCCGAGATGCGCGTCCACGCCGGGCTCGATCATGCGCCGATCTTCGCGCCGGCGGTGGCGCGGACCTATCGCGGAATGCTCGTCGAGGTGCCGCTGCACCTCGCGCTGTGCGTCGCGGGCACGACGCCGCGCCATATCCATGCGGCGCTGGCGGAAGCCTATGCGGGCAGCGCCACGACATCGGTGACCCCGCTCGACCAGAGCGCGGCGCTGTCGGGGCTGACCATCGAGCAGATCGGTGCCAGCGACCGGCTGGCGCTGTTCGTCTTCGCCAACCAGGCGACCGGCCATGTCCGGCTCGTCGCGGCACTCGACAATCTCGGCAAGGGCGCGGCGGGTGCCGCGGTCCAGAACCTCAATCTGATGGCGGGGCTGGCCGAGACCGCGGGGTTGCGGCTCTGACGGTCAGCGCATCGCGATCTGGGTCTCGCCGTCCTTCTTCGCCCATTGCCAGGGCCGATCGCCGAGCGTGCCGCGCACGAAGCAGGTGCCGCCGCGCGCCTTGATCTCGGTGCACACTCCGGCCGCGTCGCCACGCGTTCCGAAGCCGCCGATCGACAGCCTGACCAATGTACCGCCAAGATGCCGGGTGGTACCGCGAACCGCCGAAAAGGCCGCGAACCGCGGCGACAGGCGCTCGGCGCGCGCCCAGGCGACATCGAGCGCGGCTGGCCGCGCGAACGCGCCGAGCTGGACGACGAAGCCCGGCTCGGAACCGGTGCGCAGCAACGGACCCGGCGCGACGCCCTCCCGGGACGGGTGCGCCGTCGCGACGCGGACGAGGTGCGGTGGGCTCGTGGCCGACCCAGTAGGACGCGCTGCCAGCATGGCAGGCACTTCCGGCATCGGCGTGGCGGGCTGCAGGCGCGCCATCTCGACTGCGGGTGTCGGCACCGCCGGCGCGTCGAGCGGGATCGACACGACGGGCAGTGGTGTCGCCGCGGCGATCGTCTGCGGGATTGAGGGCGCGATCGGAACCGGGGCGGCGAGCGCGAGCGCGACCGGCGCCTTGCCGGTCGGCGCGGCCAGTGCCAGCGCCGCCGGGCGGCCCGGATCGGACGGTGCGGGCGCAACGCCGAGCATCGCCGCGACCTGACGCGCACCGACCGGCTGCTTCGCCATCACCGACCAGTCGGAGAGTTTCGCCTCGAGACGATCGGGGGCGGTATCCTGCATCGCCAGCCCGCGCGCCTGGCTCCATTGGCCATCGAGCGCGAACACCAGCGCGAGATTCTGGCGCGCGCGCGCGTCCGACTTGCCCGCGCGGACCAGATCGGTCAGCACCGCGATCCCGTTGGGGCGATCCCCCGCCAGCGCCAGCGCGAGGCCGAGATCGGCATCGGGCACGCGACCCTTCACGCCGGCGAGCGTGACCAGTGCCTCGGCGGGCATCGCCTGTGCGATCTGTGCGAGCGCCAGATCATAGGCCGCGCGCGGTTGATCGGGGACCAGCGCCAGCGAGTCGCGCAGGCTCGCCTCGGCCGAGGCGAAGCGCCCGGCTGCGAGATACGCCTGACCCAGCGTCAGGCGATGATCGGCGTCGTTGGGACTGGCGGCGACCGCGCGCTCCGCCCAGCGGACCGCCGATGCGCCGTCATGCGCGGACAGCGCGGCACGCGATTTGGCGGCGGCACGCGCGGCGACTTCGTTGGCCTTCGTCGCGTCGTCGGAGACCGACGCGACATGATCCATCCGCATCGATGGCGTGCAGCCGATCGTCGCGGTGCCCAAAGCGAGCGAGACGAGCGCGGCGCGCCCGAGGGTCTTGTGCGTCATGACTATGGGTTCCCCCCTGGAGTTCGGTCGGCCGCGGCTGAGAGGGTGGCGGCGAGCCGCTCGGCCTCGGGCATCCGCGCAAGCAGTTCGTCCAGCGCCTGGATGACGATCTGCTGGGCCGAACGATGCCGGGCCGCGCAGGCGAGACGCAGACGCAAATGACGCTCGCCATCGAGGCGCAGCGTGAACGCCGCCTTCCTGCCCGGCGACGGCGATGCCGCCGGTGTGGCGAATTCGCGGGCCAGTTCGGCCTGCTGGCGGACGACCAGCGGCCGTGGCTCGCCCATGTCGTTCCAGCCGAGATCGTCGAGCGGCGCACCGCCCGGATCCGGTGTGAAGGCATGCGGACGCATCGCCGGGCGCGCCTCGCCCTTGCGGGCGAGCAGCCCCGCGCTCAGCGCCGCGAAGCTCTTGCCGTCGCGCATCGGGCCGCCCCTCACGAGACCACGCGGCGGCCGAAGCCGCCTGCGGGCTGACGCGGCTGGATCGCGCTCGGCGCGATACCCGGCGCGGCGAACACGGTACGGCGGAAATTCTTCTCGAGTCGGTCGGCGAGATAGGTCCACAGTTCCGCGATCTCGCGCGCCGAACGGCTGTTGGCGTCCGCCTCCATCACGGTGCGGCCGTCGATCATCGAGGCGGCGAAGTCGGTCCGGTGATGCACGGTGACCGGCGCGACCGTGCCGTGCTGCGACAGTGCGATCGTCGCATCGTGCGTGATCCGGGCGCGCGGCGTCGCCGCGTTGACGACGAACAGCAGCGGCTTGCCCGAGCGCTCGCACAGATCGACGGTGGCGCCGACCGCGCGCAGATCGTGCGGGGACGGACGGGTCGGGATGACGATCAGCTCGGCGACCTGGATGACGCTCTGGATCGCCATGGTGATCGCCGGCGGCGTGTCGATCACGGCGAGCTTGAACCCCTGGAGCCGCAGCACCTCGAGATCGGCGGCGAGCCGTGAAACCGTGGTCTGCGCGAAGGCCGGGGTCTCGGCGACGCGTTCGTTCCACCAGTCGGCGAGCGAGCCCTGCGGGTCGATGTCGATCAGCACGACGGGGCCGGCACCGGCACGCTCGGCCTGCACGGCAAGATGACCGCTCAGCGTCGTCTTGCCCGATCCGCCCTTCTGCGACGCCAGCGCCAATACCCGCATGATTACCCTTTTCCGATGCCGCTTTCGGGTGGAAATCGCACGACGGCGGCTAAGAACGCGTTAACGACATCTGTTTCGTACTTTGCCGCGGCGCAGCGCGTGCTATCGATCGCACCGGGCGACGCACCAGGAGGTTTGGGGGATGCGGTTTTCGGGGGCGATGACGGCGGCGGTGCTGACGGCGCTGGCGGTGCCGGCCGCCGCGCAATCGGTGAAGGACGGCGTCGATGCGTGGCAGCGCGGGGACTATGACGTCGCGGTCCGCGACTGGCGGCCGCTCGCCGACAAGGGCGACGGCGATGCCGCCTTCGATCTCGCCCAGGCGTACAAGCTCGGCCGCGGCGTGACACCCGATCTCCAGCAGGCGAAGACGCTCTATGGGCAGGCGGCACGCGCCGGGCATGTGCAGGGCGCAGCGAATTACGGCCTGCTGCTGTTCCAGGACGGCGATCGCAAAAACGCGCTGCCATGGATCGTCAAGGCGAGCGATTCCGGCGATCCGCGCGCGCAATATGTCTATGGCACCGCGCTGTTCAACGGCGACCTTGCGCCCAAGGACTGGCCGCGCGCCTATGCGCTGATGACGCGCGCCGCCGCCGCCGGATTGCCGCAGGCGACCACCAGCCTGTCGCAGATGGATCAGTTCCTGCCGGTCAAGGATCGCCAGAAGGGCCTCGCCCTGGCCTCGCGGCTCGCCGCGCTGCCGGTGCCGCCGCTCGGCAAGGCGCTGGTGACCGACGGCACGACCGACGGCACCGCGCCCCGCCCCGCCGCGGTGGCGATGGC
>CAZZZX010000175.1:0-1819 GCA_964658585.1 uncultured Novosphingobium sp. | reverse complement strand
GTCCCCAGCGATGACGCCGCCGCCGCGTGCGACCAGGCCGGCGCCCGTGCCGGTGACCCGGGCGGCACCGCCCCCGCCGCCCGTCCCCGTCCCCGTCCTCGCCAGGAGCGGCGGGGCATGGATGGTGCAGCTCGGCGCCTTCGGATCGGAGGCTGCCGCGCGCTCGGCCTGGACCGCCCTGTCCGGGAAAGCCGCGGCTCTGCGCGGCCTGACGCCACGCTACGAGAAGGCGGGCGCGGTGGTCCGCCTGCGCGCCGCCGGTCTCGGCGACCGCAGCGCTGCCCAACATGCCTGTGCGGCCGCCAAGGGCGCTGGCGCCGCCTGTTTCCCGGTCGCGCCCTAGGCGGTGACCCACCGGGCGCGGGGGATGCCCTGCGCCCAGAGCAGGGCGGTCAGGTCGCCATGATCGATCCGCGCCGCCGCCGCGGCGGCGGTGCGTGGCTTGGCGTAATAGGCGACGCCGAGCCCCGCCGCGCGGATCATCGGAATGTCGTTGGCACCGTCGCCGACCGCGAGCACCGCCTCGGGCGCGAGACCCAGCGCCGCGCGTTCGCGTTCGAGCGTCGCGACCTTGGTCGCGGCGTCGACGATCGGCCTGGCGACGGTTCCGGTCACGACGCCGTCCGCGACATCGAGCCGGTTGGCGATGGCGATATCGAAGCCGATCTCGGCGGCAACCGGTTCGGCGAAGACGGTGAAGCCGCCCGAGACCAGCACCGTCCGCGCACCCGTCGCACGCATCGTCCGCACCAGCGTCGCCGCACCCGGCATCGCCCGCACGCGCTCGCTGCGGCAGCGATCGATCATGCCTGCGTCCATGCCGGCGAGCAGCGCGACGCGCGCGTCCAGCGCCGCCGCGAAATCGAGTTCGCCGCGCATCGCGGCCTCCGTCACCGCCGCGACCTGTGTCTTCAATCCCGCAAAATCGGCGAGTTCGTCGATGCATTCGACCGTAATCATCGTCGAATCCATGTCGGCGAGCAGCAACGCCTTCTCGCGTCCATAGGATGGCTGGACGACAATGTCCGCGCCCGCGATCAGTCCCTCGAGCGCGGCGCGTCCGGCGACGGCGTCCTCGGCGAAGATCAGGTCGGCGGCATCGCCCTCGTCGACCCACGCGCCCTGTGCGGGACGGCAGCCCGCGGCCCGGAGCGCATCGAGCGCGGCCGAAATGTCGCCGCGCGCGAGCGCGCCTGCTGCTATCAGCGTCGCCGTGAACATGGATGGCAATCTCCCGCCGCTCGGCCTCATCGCAGGGCCGACCGCGAGCGGCAAGAGCGCACTCGCGCTGACGCTCGCCGAACGGATCGGCGGCACGATCGTCAATGCGGATGCGAGCCAGGTCTATCGCGACCTGCGCATCCTCACCGCGCGACCGAGCGCGGCGGACGAGGCGCGCGTCGCGCACCGCCTATTCGGCCATGTCGACGGCGCCCGCGCCTACGATGTCGCGGCGTGGGCGGGCGAGGCGCGCGACGCGATCACCGACATCCATGCCGCGGGCGGCGTACCGATCCTGGTCGGCGGATCGGGGCTGTATCTGCGCACCCTGCTCGACGGGATCGCGCCGATCCCGCCGATCGAAGCCGGGCTCCGTGCCGCGATCCGCGCGCTACCCGTCGCGCAAGCCTATGCGGCTCTCATGATCGAGGATCCGGCGGCGGCGGCCCGGCTCGCGCCCGCCGACACCACCCGCGTCGCACGCGCGCTCGAAGTCGTGCGCGGCACCGGCCGCCCGATCGCCGACTGGCAGGGTGCCCGCACCGGTGGGATCGCGGCGACGGTAGCCCTCGCGCCGGTGATCCTGATGCCGAATGCC
>CAZZZX010000174.1:0-6441 GCA_964658585.1 uncultured Novosphingobium sp. | reverse complement strand
CCCTAGAACGGTACGTCGTCGTCGAGATCGCTGTCGAACGCGGGCGAGGGCCGTTGCGGGGCACCGCCCGAGCGCTGGCCGCCGCCGGCGAAACGATCGCCGCCAGAACCGCCGCCACCGCCGCCGCCGGCATAATCGTCACCGCCGAAGTCGCGGCCACCGCCGCCCTGGCCGCCGCCCGGCGCATCGAGCGAGGTCAGCTGACCGTTGAACGGGCGGATCACGATCTCGGTGGTGTATTTGTCCGCACCGCTCTGGTCCTGCCATTTGCGCGTCTCGAGCTGGCCCTCGACATACACCTTGGAGCCCTTGCGCAGGTACCGCTCGGCGAAGTTGGCGGCGGCCTCCTGGAAGACCGCGACCGAATGCCATTCGGTCTTTTCCTTGCGCTCGCCCGACGTGCGGTCCTTCCACTGCTCGCTGGTCGCGATGCGCAGATTGACCACCTTGCCGCCGTTCTGGAAACTGCGCGATTCAGGATCGCGGCCGAGATTGCCGATCAGGATGACCTTGTTGACGCTGCCGGCCATGTTCCCGCTCCGTTCCTATAAACCACTCCATGTGGCTAACCAGAAAGTGGCGCCCGCGGCAAGATAGGCGAGTATGAAAAGATAGCCCACCATGAACGCCGGCCAGCGCCAGCCATTGGTTTCGCGCCGGGTCACCGCGATCGTCGAGAAGCATTGCGGCGCGAACACGAACCAGGCGAGGAAGGCGAGCGCGGTGGGCAGCGGCCAGTCCGCCTTCATCCGCCCGCCGAGTGCCTGCTGCGCGCGCGGATCGTCGCTCACCGCATCGGCATTGTCGGCATCGATCGCATAGACCGTGGCGAGCGCGGAGACCGCGACCTCGCGCGCCGCCATCGCGGGCGGCAGCGCCAGCGCGATCTGGTGGTTGAAGCCGATCGGCTTCACCACGACCTCGATCCCGCTCGCGATCCGCCCGGCGATCGAATATTCGCTCTGCCTGCTGCCAGGCGGCGCCTTGGGGTAGCTCGCCAGCAGCCACAGAGCGACGTTGGAAAGCAGGATGATCGTGCCCGCGCGCTTGAGGAAGATCATCGCGCGCGTCCACAGCCCGATGCCGACGTCGCGCACGCTCGGCATCTGGTATTGCGGCATCTCCATCAGGAAGCCCTGGCTGGTCCCGCGGGTGACGGTGCGCCGGAGCACCCAGGCCGCGACCAAGGCGCCGCCGGTGCCGGCGACGTACAGCGCGAACAGGATCAGCCCCTGCAGGCCGACGCCGGGCAGCACGCTGCGTGCCGGGATGAACGCGCCGATGATGAGCGTGTAGACCGGCAGCCGCGCCGAGCAGGTGGTGAGCGGCGCGATCAGGATCGTGGTCAAGCGGTCCTTGGGATCGTCGATCGTGCGCGTCGCCATGATGCCGGGCACCGCGCAGGCGAAGCTCGACAGCAGCGGGATGAAGGCGCGGCCCGACAGCCCGACGCGCGCCATCAGCCGATCCATCATGAAGGCGGCGCGGACCATGTAGCCGGTCGCTTCGAGCAGCAGGATGAAGGTGAACAGGATCAGGATCTGGGGCAGGAAGACGACCACCGCGCCGGTACCCTTGATGACGCCCTGCGCGATCAGATCGCGGACGAACCCCGCGGGCAGCGTGCGGGTCACCGCGGCGCCCAGCCAGTCGAAGACCGCGCTGATCGCATCCATCGGCGCCTGCGCCCAGGCGAACACCGCCTGGAACACGACGAACAGGATCGCGGCGAGCACCAGCGGCCCGAACACCGGGTGCAGCGCCACCGCGTCGATGCAGTGGCTGATCGCGCGCGCGCCATGTTCCTCGGTGGTCGCGGCGATCGCGATCGCGCGCGCGCGGCGCTGGAGCACGACCAGATCGACCTGGGGCACGCCCGGCCCGGCCGCGATCCTGCGGACGCCGCCGTCGCCGGTGATCTGGCCGAGCACCGTGCGCAGCTCGTCGAGCCCGCGCTTGCGGACCGCGACCGTCGGCACCACCGGCACGCCGAGTTCGCGCGACAGCCGCGCGGCATCGATCCTGAGCCCGTCGCGCTCGGCCATGTCGATCATGTTGAGCGCGATCACCACCGGCAGGCCGAGGCCGATGAGCTGGAGCGCGAAGCGCAGGTGATTGTCGAGATTGCCGGCATTGACCACCACCACCAGCGCGCCGGGCAGCCGCTCGCCCTCCTGCTTGCCGAGGATGACGTCGCGCGTCACCTGCTCGTCGGGGCTGGCGGGATCGAGGCTGTAGGTGCCCGGCAGGTCGATCAGCTCGACCGGCCGTCCGTCGTCGAGTGCCATCCGTCCGGCCTTGCGCTCGACCGTGACGCCCGGATAGTTGCCGACCTTCTGGCGCGCGCCGGTCAGTGCGTTGAACAGTGCGGACTTGCCGGCATTGGGGTTGCCGACCAGCGCCACCATCGGCGCCGGATTCATGTCGCGCCCCGGACCGTCGCGACGGAACGGACCATCAGACCGCCTGCTCGACCGAGATCGCGTGTGCCTGCGCGCGGCGCAGCGCCACCGTCATGCGGCCGACCCGGCACGCGATCGGATCGCGCCCGAACGGCGAGACGTGCATCGCCTCGACCGTCACGCCTTCGTCGAAGCCGAGTTCGCGCAGCCGCCGTCCGGCGGTGGCAGGCATCTCGGCCCAGGCGATACCGGTCACGCGGGCGGGTCGGTTGAGCGGCAGTTGATCGAGGCGCAAGGCAGGATTCCAGATACGGGGACGGACCCTGTGCGAACCATTATCAGTAGCGAGAGGGGAGCGCCAGCCTTAACCCGATGCGCGCGCCGCCGCGCCGCCGGCGTGTCCGGCGCGTATCGCGTCGCCGGATTTCTCGGCCGCGGGTCTCGCTCGAAACGGGCGGAAAACAGCCTCACCGCGCCGGGTAGCGCAGCCGCCCGACGAGCCGCGCGACGCTGAACTGGCGTTCGGGATCGGGGCGCCACTTCGCCTTCAGCGTCTCGAACCGCATCACCCCCGCCAGCCGGCGATCGAGGAAGGCACGCGTCCCGGCCTCGTCCTCGCTGTCGTCGTCGAGCCAGACCAGCAGCGTCGCACCATAGACCGCGGCGAGCGTCGCGCGCTTGGTATAATGATTGAGGTCGGTCGCGGTGTCGCCGGCGAGCCGCCACATCGCATCCGCCGCCTGCCAGCCGAGCCGCGCGCCGGTGGCGAGTTTGCGCGGCTGGGCGAGCACCGCCAGCGCGCGCCGTGCCGCCTCGCGGTTCGGCCGTGCGAGCGCGAGCCGGGCGAGGACCAGCGCGCCGATCCGGTCGCGCACCTTCATCGCCGCGATGCGCTCGGGCGGGAACTGCTCGGCGAGCGCGGCGTCGATCGAGGCATACCAGGCCGCGATCATGCCCGTCGCGCCATCGGGAAAGGCGAGCCGGGCATGGTCGACCGACAGCCCGAGCGCGGTCGCGGCATTGGCGAGCGCGGCGTCGGTCCAGCCGTCGAACACCGCCTCGGCGGCGATCGCGGGGCCAAGCGCGGCGCGCATCTCGTCGAGCGTCGGATCGGGCGGAAGGATGGTGGTCATGGCCTGCGCTCTACGACGCGGACGTGCGCTCGGGAAGCGGGCACTCGGAGAGCGTCCGAGAAAGCCGGTTGGAAAGCGCTCTTTCCGCGCCTTTTCCAGGATAATCGCTCAGCGCCGCCGAATCAGCACCAGCGCGGCGGCGATCATCGCGGCGCCCGCGAGATCGGGCAGCGTCAGCCGCTCGCCATAGACCAGCCAGCCGATCGCTGCGGCGATCACCGGCTGGGTCAGCAGCCCGAGCCCGACCACCATCGGCGACAGCGCGCCGATCGCCGAGACGATCAGCGCCTGACCCAGCACCTGGCTGCCGAACGCCAGCGCGAACAGCGGCCCCCAGCGGTGCGGCCAGACCGTCTCGCCCAGCCCCGCCGCGATCGGCAGCACCACGATCGCGCCTGCGGCCGTCGCCAGCGCCAGCGTTCCCCAGGTGCCGAGCCGCCCGCGCACCCGGTCGATCGCCACCATATAGCCGGCGTAGGAAAGCCCCGCGAAGGCGCACAGCAGATCGCCGACGAGATGCGCGCGCGACAGCTCGTAGGATCGCCCCATCAGCAGCGCGACGCCCGCGGTGGCGAGCAGGATCGCGCTCGCCTGGATGCGGCTCGGCCAGCGCCGCGCGATCAGGAAGCCATAGGCGACGAAGAAGAAGCTGCCGACATTGCCGAACAGGGTCGCGTTGGCGAGCCGGGTGCGCAGGATGCCGGCGTGCCAGCTGCCGAGATCCAACGCGAAGAACACGCCGCCGAGCGCCAACATGCCGATCAGCGCGGGTGTCGGGCGGGTCGCGCCGCGCTCGGCGCGCAGCGCGATCACGCCGAGCGCGGGCAGCGCCAGCGTCAGCCGCCAGAAGCCCGATGCGACCGGGCCGACATCCGCCAGCCGCACGAACCAGGGCCCGAAGGCGAGCAGCACGCAGCCGAGCATCAGCCCCGCGAACGCCCAGCGGCCGCGGTCGCGCGGGCGTGCGGCGATGGGGGTCGGCGGGCTCGGCGGCTCGGACGCGACGATCGGCGCTTCAAGGTCTGGACGGCTCGCCATGGCGCCCCATATAGCGGCGCTCCGACGGCTGTCGCGTTGCAAATGGAGACTGATATGCCGACTTTGTTCGATCCGCTCGATCTCGGCGCCCTGTCGCTTCCCAATCGCGTGCTGATGGCACCGCTCACCCGCGGCCGCGCGACGCGCGACCATGTCCCGACCCCGCTGATGGCGGAATATTATGCGCAGCGCGCGTCCGCGGGCCTCATCATCACCGAGGCGACGGGGATCAGTCAGGAGGGGCTTGGCTGGCCCTATGCGCCGGGTCTGTGGAATCCCGCTCAGGTCGAGGCCTGGAAGCCGATCGTCGCCGCGGTCCATGCGGCGGGCGGGCGCATCGTCGCGCAGCTCTGGCACATGGGCCGGCTCGTCCATCCGAGCTTCCTCGGCGGTCTCGCACCGGTGTCGTCGTCGGCGGTGGCGGCGCCGGGCCAGGCGCACAGCTATACCGGCAAGGCGGACTATGCGACGCCGCGCGCGCTCGCGATCGACGAGATCCCGCGCCTGCTCGGCGACTATGCGCGCGCGACCTCGAATGCGCTGTCGGCGGGGTTCGACGGCGTCCAGGTCCACGCCGCCAACGGCTATCTGATCGATCAATTCCTGCGCGACGGCGTCAACCGGCGCGAGGACGCCTATGGCGGCTCGGTCGACAACCGCATCCGGCTGCTGCGCGAGATCACCGCGACCGTCGCCGACGTCGCCGGGCGCGACCGGACCGGCGTCCGGCTGTCGCCCAACGGCAATGCGCAGGGCACCAACGACAGCGATCCGGCCACCTTGTTCGAGGCCGCGGCGGCGAGCCTGTCCGAACTGGGCATCGCCTGGCTCGAGGTGCGCGAGCCGCAGAGCCAGTCGAGCTTCATCCCCACCGAGGTGCCGGTGATCGCGCCCGCGATCCGTGCGGCGTTCAAAGGCAAGCTGGTGCTCAACTCGGACTTCACCGGCGAGAGCGCGGACCGCGCGATCGAAAGCGGGCTGGCGGACGCGATCGCCTTCGGCCGGCCGTTCCTCGCCAATCCCGACCTGCCGCACCGGCTGGCGCACGGACTGCCGCTCAATCCGATCGATCCCGCGACGCTCTATTCGCAGGGTGCCAGGGGCTACACGGATTATCCCGCCGCGGGGTGAGCGGGATCGGTCGCTGCGTCGCCCGGGGCGAGGCCGCGACCGATCCCAAACTCCCGCTTTTGCCCCGCGGTCAAACATCGTATGACGCCTTGCCGCGGGCCATCGCCTGCGCCGGAAGATCGGAGCCGATGCCCAAGTCCCTGTTGCGATCGCTCGCCCTGCTTGCGGCCGGTGCCGCCATCCCGACGCTCGTCCTGCCGAGCGCGACCAAGGCGCTCGCCGCCGATGCCGGCAACACGGCCAGCACCGATACCTACAAGCAGCTCGACCAGTTCATGAACGTCTTCCAGAAGGTTCGTTCGGACTATGTCGACAAGGTCGACGACAAGACGCTCATCAAGGGCGCGATCGACGGGATGCTCGAGAGCCTCGACCCGCATTCCTCGTACCTCGACACGCACGATTTCGCGCAGATGAAGATGACGACCGACGGCAATTACGGCGGGCTCGGCCTCACCGTCCAGATGGAGGACGGCGCGGTCAAGGTCGTGACGCCGACCGAGGACACGCCGGCGTTCCGCGCGGGCATCAAGTCGGGCGACTATATCACCCATCTCGACGGCAAGCTCGTCTATGGCGGCACGATCGACGACGCGGTCGACCAGATGCGCGGCCCCCCGGGCACCAAGGTGACGCTCACCATCGTCCGCCCTGGACGCGAAAAGCCGTTCGACGTCTCGCTGACGCGCGAGAACATCGTGCTCAAGCCGGTCAAATGGTCGGTGAAGGACAATATC